>NZ_VHLC01000040.1:0-72123 GCF_006547355.1 Myxococcus sp. AB036A
CTGCCCCACCGCGCCCGCGTCCGGGTTCAGCGCGGGCACCTCGCGGGCCAGCGCCTCCGTCACGGGCAGGCCCACGTCGGAAGGCCCCATCAGGAAGCCCGGCGCCCAGGGCCCCAGCGTCAGCGAGCCCGCTCCCGTCACCGGCGTGCCACCTCCCGCCAGGTACGCCGCCGCCGTCAGCCCCGACGCGCCAATGCCATCCAACCGCGCCGTGCCCGCGAGCAGGGACTCCTGGCCACGTCCGCCCACCTCTCGCAGGAGGATCTGCCGGGAGTAGCGCAGGATCTGATCTTCGCGCAGCGCCATGGCCGTCAGCCCCCCGCCATGGCGGGGATGAGGGTGATGCGGTCAGCGTCCTTCACCGGCGTGTCCAACCCGTTCAGCGCGCGGATGTCCTCGTCGTTGAGGAACACGTTGACGTAGCGCCGCACCGCGCCGCGCTCGTCGAACACCCGGCCGCCAATGCCCGGGTGGCGCGCGTCCAGGTTCTTCAGCACCTCACGCACGGTGGCGCCGGGGGCTGCGACTTCCGCCTGGTTGCCGGTGAAGCCCCGCATCGGAGTAGGAATACGAAGGGTCGCCATGACTCACTCACCTGCCTTGCTTGCGGAGCACCAGCCGGTGCGTCCCGTCCGGGAGCGCGTCCAGGGACACGACCTCGTGGCCCTCGTCGCGCGCGTTGCGAGGCACGTTCTTCAGCGGCTCGGTGCCCCGAAGGAGCACCTCCAGCAACGTGCCCGGCTCCAGTGATTCCAACTTCAGCTTCGTCCGCACGTAGGTCATCGGACAGACCTCGCGGGTGATGTCCAGCCTCGCCGTCATGTCGCGCACGCCTCCGGAGACTCAGGGTACGCGGGGATGGCCGTGACGCGACAGCCCTCGCAGTCCGGGGCCCGCGCCACGCGCGTCCGCCGGCCCAGGATCGACACCGCATCCAACACGTGCAGCGTGGCCTCGCCCTGCCCGCCTCGCGCGGCGCCCGACAGCAGCTCCAGCGCCAGCAGGGCCTGCACCGCGCCCACCAGCCCCGCCAGCGAGCCGAGCACCCCCGCCTGGGCACACGTGGGCACGGCGTCCGGCGGAGGCGGCGCTTCATAGAGGCAGCGCAGACACGGCCCCCCCGGGTCCACGCGCATCGCCTGGCCCTGCATGCGCAGCACACCGCCATAGATGAGCGGCACGCCCGTCAGCACCGCCACGTCCGACAGGAAGAACTTGGTGGCCACGCCATCCGTGGCGTCGATGACGGCGTCGTGCGCGCGGAACAGCCCCTCCGCGTTGCTCGCGTCCACGCGCTCGGGGATGGCCTCCGTGCTCAGGCCGGGAAAGGCCCGCGCCAGGCCCGCCGTCGCGGACTCCGCCTTGTTCCGGCCCACGTCTTCGCCCCGGTGCCAGAGCTGGCGCGGCAGGTTCGTCACGTCCACGCGGTCCGGATCCGCCAGCGTCAGGTGCCCGACACCGGCCTGGGCCAGCGCCAACGACGCCGGGCATCCAAGTCCGCCAGCCCCCACCAGCAGTACGCGCGCGCGCTCCAGCCGGGACGCATGGGGGATTCGGGGGTGATGGTCTGTACCGTGGCCATGCATCGGATGACTGCTCCACGCGGTCGGAAACGAATATGGTGGGGCCGCCTGCGTACCACCATGCAGAAGGGCGCAGGTGTCTCTTCACCGTCCCGCGTCCGCGCGGCCCCCACCTGCCAGGACATATGAAAAACCTGACCGGCGTGCTCGTCTTTTCCGCTGTCCTCTTCCTGGCTCCTGGCTGCACCCGCAAGTCGGGCGAGGCCCCGGGGCCCACCGACGCCTCCGCCGCGACGGACGAAGCCGCGCGCACCGGCGCCAGCAAGGGGGCCCTGCGCGCCGAGGACGCGGGCTCCGGCAGCACGGCGCGCGCGGCCCAGGAGGCCTGCGTGGACTCGTGGCTCCAGAAGCAGGGGCTGGACGCGTACGGCAACCCGGAGGGCAGCATGTACGCGGGCGGCACGCCCCTCTTCAACGAGCGCACGGGCGAGCAGATCGACCGGCTGGACTTCATCTTCAAGAACAAGCCCGAGGTCCGCCAGGCGTGCGCGGGTGACGCTTCCGCGGAGTAACGCGGTGCTTCCGCCCGGCGTGGGGCCTGCCCCCTCGCCCCCCAGAAAGCGGGGCGGGCCACCTCCGGGATTCCCGGCCCCCCGGTTGCTCCCGTAGACTGCCGGGCGAATGGATTCCCAACTCGCATTGAGCGAGGAAACGCCTGCCAACGACCTGCGCGCCCGGGTGCGGAAGGTCCTGGAGCGCCGCAAGCTGACGGACAGCGTGTCGGCGGAGCAGGCCGCCGCCTCGTGGGAGCAGGACCGCTTCGTGGCCCGGGCCCGCGCGCTCTTCTACGCGCGGATGATGTTCCTCACGCTGGGCCTGCTCATCCTCGCGGTGCCGGCCTGGAGCGGCTACTTCGGCCTCACCGGGCCCTTCTCCTTCGTGGGCTACTTCGCGATGCTGCTCTACAGCGTCGCCAATCTCCTGGTCATCGACCACCCCAAGGCCGGCCGCTGGGTGACGTACATCACCCTCTGCCTGGACGTGACCATCAGCGTGGTGCTCATCGCCAAGCCGCACGTCGGCGGCGGTCTCCAGAGCCCGCTGCTGGCCACGCAGCTGCTCTTCACCACGCTCTTCGCCATCCTCTTTCCCAAGCCGCTGGCGATCCTCCCACCGCTGCTGGCGCTGCCCATCACCACCCGGCTGGACCTGCTCCTCAACCGCTCCGTGACGGCGGTGGAGCTGCTGACCCTGCTCTGGTACCTGGCGCTCAACTTCATCATCGTCTACGTGCTCGTGTACCTGAACGAGCGCGAGGCCGCCGCGCACCGCGAGGTCGTGTCGCTCCAGGGAGACCTCAAGGAGCTGGCGGTGGTGGAGGAGCGCAACCGGATGGCCCGGGAGATCCACGACGGCCTGGGCGCGTCCCTGTCGTCGATGATCATCCAGTCCGAATACATCCTGAACCTCGCGCGCGAGGAGGCCCTGCGCGAGGAGATCCGCGAGCTGAAGCTCACCGCGGAGGAGTCCATCGAGGAGCTGCGGCGCAGCCTGCGGATGATGCGCGAGGACTTCGAGCTGGCGCAGGGCCTGGAGGACTACGCGAAGACGTTCCGCGAGCGCACCGGCCTGGACATCCGCTTCGAGCGCACCGGGCTCCAGCGCAAGCTGGACCCGGACGCGCAGCTGGCGCTGTTCCGCATCCTCCAGGAGTCGCTGTCCAACGCGGTGAAGCACGCGGAGGCCAAGGGCGTCCAGGTGCGGCTCGACTTCAGCGAGGACCGTGTCAACCTCGTCGTACGCGACGACGGCAAGGGCTTCGACCCTTCCCGGACGCCGCGCGGCCACTACGGCCTGTTGAACATGCGTGAGCGCGCCATGAAGCTCGGTGGCCAGCTCATCGTGGACTCGTCACCCGGCGCTGGCGCCCAGGTGGCATTCTCCCTTCCCTGTCGCCCGTCATGACCGGAGCTCCCGTGGACGCCCCGCAGCCTCCTGATTCGCCTCCCATTCGCGTCTTCGTGGTCGAGGATCAAACGAAGATCCTCAAGAACCAGCTCCGCCTCTTCGAGAACCACCCGGAGATGGACATCATCGGCACCGCGCTCTCCGGTGAAGCCGCGCTGGAGGAAGTGCCCAAGCTGATGCCGGACGTGCTGCTGCTCGACCTGGGCCTGCCCCGCATGAGCGGCATCGACGTGACGCGCGAGGTGAAGGCGCGCTTCCCGAAGATTGAAATCCTCATCTTCACCATCTTCGACGAGGAGGACAAAGTGCTGGAGGCCGTGAAGGCGGGCGCCTCCGGCTACCTGCTCAAGGGCGCCCCGGTGGACAAGATCATCGAGGCCATCAAGGAGGTCCGCGCGGGCGGCACCGTCATCCAGCCCAACCTGGCCCGCCGGCTGCTCCGTCACTTCCGCGTGGAGCCCGACGCCAGCCCCCTGGTCTCGCCGCCCACCGCGCCGGAGCCGTCAGCCAGCGACCTGCCCCAGGAGCCCCTGCTCAAGCCGCTGTCGGACCGCGAGCGCGAAATCCTCCAGCTCATCGCCAAGGGCGTGTCCAACAGCGAGGCGGCGCGCCTGCTCGACCTCAGCAAGGCCACCATCCGCACGCACCTGGAGCACATCTACCGGAAGCTGGAGGTCACCAACCGCGTGGAGGCCGTCACCGAAGGCATCCGCAAGGGCCTCATCTCCGTCTGATCCGGAGCGCCCGCGCTCAGCGCCCCGTGGAGACCGCCGCGCCCGGACGCTCCGCGGCGGCGGCCTCCATGACCAGGTCCGCGTACTGGTTGACCGGATCTCCCGGCTGCGTGCCGTCCCGGTAATAGAAGGTGTAGTCGTCCCAGGCCTCCGGCCGGGCGTCGTTGGAGAACATCCACAGCGCCCCCGCGCCGACGCCTTCCTTCCGCATGCACTCCAGCCAGCCGCGATAGAGCGCGCGCCGCTGCGACACGTCGAACGTGCCCTCGTTGCGCAGCCCCAGCTCGCCCACGAACAAGGGCTTGCCCAGGTTCCGGGCGATGGCGGCGTGCTCCCGAATCCACCGGGCGCCGGCCTCGGCCGTGTCGATGCCGCCCAGGCCCCAGGACTCCGGATAGAAGTGCACCGACGCGAAGTCGATGTACGGGGACGCCGTGTTGCGCGTGAAGCTGGCCCCCGGCGTGCGAAGCACCGGCGACCCGGAGCGGGACCAGAAGCCAGGGTCGTACCCGTCGGGAGACGGCTCGAAGCCCTCCTCCCCTGTCCCCACCAGGTGGCCAGGCGCGTGCTTCTTCACCTCGCGCGCCACGTCATCAATCCACGCGCGCAGCCGCGCCCCTTCCTTGTCCAGCCCCCGTCCCCGCGGCTCGTTGAGCAGCTCCCAGGCCAGGACGGCCGGGTGGTCGCCATAGCGGATGCCGTCCACCGTGTTCACCCGGTTGAGCAACCGCGCCACATGCGCCTTGAAGTGCGCCACCACCACCGGGTCGGTGAAGAACCGAGCATCCCCTTCCACGGGCCGGGGGAGTCCCGCCCACGCAACGTACTGGCGCGCGCCCCCGTATGCATCCCAGTAGTTCCCCAGCGTCAGCACCAGGCGAACGCCATGGAAGCGGGCGCGGGTGAGCACCCAATCCAGGCCGACCAGGGCCACCTCGTCATACTCCAGCGGCGCCACCTGGATGGCGGTGTCCCCCACCTTCGACAGCGCGTCGTTGTGTCCGTTGGTGCGCAGCGCGCGCACGCCCAGCGCGGAGGCCTTGGCGAGCACCTCTTCCAGCACCGGGGACTCTGCCGCCCCCCGCCGCGCGTCCCGGGTGGCCTCTTCCTGCAGGAAGTAGGCATTGAGCACCATGGCGCCGGACGGCAACCGGTCCAGGTGTTGCGGCGGAGCGCCCGAGCAGCTCGCGGCCACCGCCTCCAGCATGACCGGGTCCCCCTCTCCGCAGGCCCCCAGGAGGAAGGCGACGGCCGCGGAGGCGGTGGAGGTCCGGCGAGAAAAGGGCATGCCTACATGGTAACGACGCCACGCGCTCCACGCATCGGTCCTGAGGACTGGGCTAGGTTCGCCGCCATGGAGCTCAGACTGGAAGGCGTGTCGAAGACGTACCCCAACGGCACCCGTGCGTTGCAGGGTGTCAACCTCACGATTCCGCGCGGAATGTTTGGGCTGCTCGGGCCCAACGGCGCCGGCAAATCCACGCTGATGCGGAGCATCGCGACGCTGCAGGACGTGGACGCGGGCACCATGACCTTCGACGGCATCGACCTGCGCCGGGACAAGGACCGGCTGCGCGAGGTGCTGGGTTACCTCCCACAGGACTTCGGCGTGTACCCCAAGGTGACGGCCTGGGACATGCTGGACCATCTGGCCCAGCTCAAGGGCCTGGCCCAGCGCGGCCCGCGCCATGACACGGTGAAGGCGCTCCTCCAGAAGACGAACCTCTGGGAGCATCGCGACCGGCGGCTCGGTGGATTCTCCGGCGGCATGAAGCAGCGCTTCGGCATCGCCCAGGCCCTGCTCGGCAATCCCAAGCTGCTCATCGTGGACGAGCCCACCGCCGGGCTCGACCCCGCCGAGCGCTTCCGCTTCCACAACCTGCTGGCGGAGATCAGCACCGATGTGGTGGTGCTGCTGTCCACGCACATCGTCTCCGACGTGGCGGACCTCTGTCAGAACATGGCCATCCTCGCCCAGGGGAACGTCGTGGCCAGCGGCCACCCACTGAAGCTGGTGGAGTCCCTGCACCAGCGCGTGTGGAAGCGCTTCGTCACCCACCAGGAGGAGCTGGACGCGCTCATGAAACAGTTGGAGGTCATCGCCGTGCGGCGCGTGGCCGGTCAGCGACTGGTCCACGTCTACGCGGAGTCCCCGCCAGAGGGCTTCGAGCCCGCCAGCCCCGACCTGGAGGACGTGTACTTCCACGCGCTCGCCCGGGCATCCAAGCAGCCCTGAGGGCCCGCCATGTTCACCGCCCTCCTGACCTTCGAATTGCGGCGCCGGGTGAAGATGATCTCCACCTGGGTCTACGCCCTGGTGCTGGCCGCCGCCGCCGCGCTGATGACGCTGGCGATTGGCGCCGTGTTCAAGGGGTTCTCGGTGGCGTCGGGCCCGGAGCTGGTCCGCGTCAACAGCCCGCACACCGTCTTCAGCTTCACCATCAGCCTGGCCTACTTCGGCCTCTTCATGGTGGCCGCCGTCTTCGGCCAGGCCGCCTACCAGGACTTCGGCCACAACACGTGGATGCTCATCTTCACGAAGAACGTGAAGAAGGGCCCGTACCTGCTCGGCCGGTTCCTGGGCGCGTACCTCTTCAGCGCGGTGCTGATGCTGGCCATCATCCCCGGGCTGATGGTGGGCGCCGCGGGCGTGTGGCTGGTGGATGCCGAGCGGCTCGCTCCGTTCCAGCTCACGTCCTACCTCTGGCCCTACGTCATCGGCGTCTGGCCCACGCTCTTCTTCGCCGGCGCCGTCTTCTTCGCGCTGGCCGCTCTGACGCGGCGCATGGCCCCCGTGTACGTGGGCGTCGTGGTGCTGGTGATGGGGTACCTGACGCTCAGCGCCGCCATGTCCGACGTGCAGCACCAAGACCTGGCGTCCCTGCTGGACCCGTTCGGCTTCCTCACCTTCGAGAACGCGACCCGCTACTGGACGGCGGCCGAGCGCAACCAGGACCACGTCCCCTTCGCCGGGCTGCTGCTCGCCAACCGGTTGCTGTGGAGCGTCGTGGGCGCCGCGCTCCTGGGGCTGGCCGTCCTGCGCTTCCGCACCACCGTGGAGGAGCAGCGGGGACGCGGCACGCACAAGGAGCAGGAGGCCTCCGCCCCGGTCGCCATCCCCACCACCCTGGCGGCGCCCACGACGGGCAGTTGGCTGCGCACGGCCTTCGCCACCTCCTGGCTGGCCTACCGCGACATCCTCCGCTCCCCGGTGTTCTGGTCCTTCGTCGTGGCGGGGCTGGCCATGGGCACCATGGGCATCTCCATCTCGAAGCAGATATACGGCACCGCCACCTGGCCGGTGACGTGGCAGGTGCTGGAGACGGCCACGCGAACGTTCCAGCCCTTCCTGCTCATCACCATCACCTTCTATGCAGGTGAGCTGGTGTGGAAGGAGCGCGACGCGGGGCTGGCTGACATCGTGGACGCCACGCGCGTGCCGTCCTGGGTCACCTATGGCGCGAAGCTGGGGGCGCTGCTGCTCGTGGCCTTCTCGCTGAAGGTCGTGGCGCTGCTGTCCGCGCTGCTCTCCCAGGTGCTTCGCGGCTACGTGGACATCGAGTGGAACCTCTACGCCACGCAGCTCTTCCTGCTGGACTTCCCGCATGACGCGCTGTTGTGCGTGCTGGCCTTCTTCGCGCAGGTGCTCATCCATCAGAAGTACCTGGCGTACCTGGTGATGGTGCTCTACTTCGTCCTCCAGGCCGCGCTGGGCCTGATGGGCGTGGAAGACTTGCTGGTCCGCTACGGCTCCGAGCCCACACTCCGCTACTCCGACCTGAACCGCTTCGGCAGCATCATCCCCGCGCTCGTCTGGTACCGCGTCTACTGGTACGGGCTGGCGGCGCTGCTCGTAGCGGTGGGCTACCTGCTCACGGTCCGGGGCCTGGAGACGCGCTGGAAGCAGCGCTGGGCGGCAGCCAAGGCTCGGCGCACGGGCGCGTGGACGGCGGCCGCGGCGCTGTCGCTCTGCGTCTTCATCGGGGCGGGCGCGTTCATCTATTACAACACCCACATCCTCAACCCATACATCACGCGGAAGGACCGGGAGCGGCAGCAGGCCCGCTACGAAAAAGAGTACGCGTCCTACGCCGCCCTGCCCCACCCACGCATCACCGCCGCGAAGGTCACCTTCCACATCCACCCGGAAGCGCTGCGCCTGGAGGCCCTGGGCAGCTACCGCATCCGCAACAAGACCGACGCGCCCATCTCCAAGGTGATGCTCACCCTGCCGGACGACGCCCGGGTGCGCGGCCTGTCCCTGGCGGGCGTGACGAAGCCCGCCATGCATGACGCCGAGCTCGGCATCTTCATCTACGAGCTGCCCACGCCGCTGGCGCCCGGCGCCGACTCCGCCATCGTGTTCGACCTGGAGTTCGGCACGAAGGGCTTCAAGCACGGCGGGGCGCGCACGGACATCGTGGGCAACGGCACCTTCTTCGACAACATGAACCTGCCGGTGCTGGGCTACCAGAAGGGCGCCGAGCTGGAGGACGACCGGGACCGCAAGGACTACGGCCTGCCGCCTCGCGAGCGCCTCCCGGACCGCGACGACCCGAAGGCGAAGCAGGACAACTACATCCGCCAGGACTCGGACTTCATCGCCTTCGAGGCCACGGTGAGCACGGCGAAGGACCAGATTGCCATTGCCCCGGGTTACCTGGAGAAGGAGTGGACCGAGGGCAACCGCCGCTTCTTCCACTACCGGATGGACAAACCCATCCTCAACTTCTTCTCCGTCCTGTCCGCGCGCTACGAGGTGATGCGCGACACGTGGCGCGACGTGAAGCTGGAAATCTACCACCACCCCACGCACACCTTCGCGCTGGACCGGATGATGCGCGGCATGAAGGACACGCTGGAGTACTGCAGCGAGAACTTCGGGCCGTATCAGCACCGGCAGGCCCGCATCCTGGAGTTCCCCCGCTACGCGAGCTTCGCCCAGTCCTTCCCCAATACGATTCCGTATTCGGAGGCGCTGGGCTTCATCGCCCGCGTGGAGGACGGACGCGCCGACGACGTGGACTACCCGTACTACGTCACCGCGCACGAGATTGCCCACCAGTGGTGGGCGCACCAGGTGGTGGGCGCGCGCGCGCAGGGCGCCACGATGACGTCGGAGACGATGTCGCAGTACGCCGCGCTGATGGTGATGAAGCACCGCTTCGGGCCGAAGAAGATGAAGCGCTTCCTCAAGTTCGAGCTGGACCGCTACCTCGCTGCCCGCGCGTTCGAATCGAAGAAGGAGGTGCCGCTGGCACGGGTGGAACAGCAGATGTACATCCACTACCAGAAGGGCAGCCTCGTCATGTACGCGCTGCAGGACTTCATCGGCGAGGAGCGGGTGAACCGCGCCCTGCGCCGCTACGTGGAGAAGGTCCGCTTCCAGGGCCCGCCGTACACCGGCTCCTCCGAGCTACTGAGCTTCCTCCGGGAGGAGACGCCGCCGGAGTACCAGTACCTCATCAAGGACCTGTTCGAGAACATCACCCTCTACGACAACCGCGCCGTCTCCGCGCAGGTGCGGCAGAACGACCAGGGCACCTGGGACGTCACCCTCAAGGTGAAGTCGAAGAAGTACCGCGCCGATGAGAAGGGCGAACAGACGGAGGTGGACTTCAACGACTGGATGGACGTGGGCGCGCTCGACGAGCGCGGCGAGGCCATCTTCCTGGAGAAGCGCCGGGTGACGAAGGGCGAATCGGAGTTCACCTTCACCGTTCCCGTGAAGCCCGTCCAGGTGGGCATCGACCCGCTCAACGTGCTCATCGACCGCACGTCCACCGACAACGTGACGGAGCCCTCCGTCACGTCCGCGGTAGCGCTGGGGCGCCCGTCCACGCCCTGACGGGTCAGCTCCAGCGAATGCGCAGGTCGAAGCCGTCGGGCGGCTCGTAGCGCTCCACGTTCGCCTGGGGCTCGGTGGCGCCGGCCTGCCGCAGCGCACCTTCACAGGTGCCCGCGGCGGCCTCCGCCGGGAAGGGGTAGCCCCGGAAGCGGACGCGCCAGTCCGCCGGCCCCAGGGACTCCACCTGGATGTCCACTGGGGAGAAGACGGAGCTGAAGCTCAGCGACACGCGCTTCATGGCGCGCTCGGGCCCGGCCACCTTGAGGGCAATGCCCACCACCTTGCCCACCAGGGTGTCGAAGTAGCTGCGCACCAGCTCCTGCCCCAGGGTCCGGTAGGCCGACTGACGGTCCATGCCCTGGTAGCGGTAGCGCACCGTCGCGTCCTGACACCCCACGAACACGGCCGCCGGATAGGTGGCGCGGGGCTTGTCCATGTCGAAGCCCGCGGCCAGGAACTCGGCCTGGAGCTTCGCGTCGGGTTGCGCCAGGCGGACCAGGGATTCGAACAACGTTGATTGAACAGTGACTTCGGCTGGCATCGGTGGCGCGGCACCCTAGGGGAGTCAAGCGGTGCGGGAAAGCGGATGCTCCGGCGGTGTTTGACTCGTCAACGTCCGCGCTCAGTCGCCGCGAAGGCCGCCGTGGTCTGGCGGTTGGAGCCGGGCCAGCAGCTTGGGCGGCATCCCCCACTCCACGGGCGTGAAGTAGACATGGATGCCTCACATCACGCCCGGCGTCTCAGTGAGTGAGAATGATTCATCCCATCCGGCGACGAAGCGGTCCTTGTGACATGCGGCGACACAAGCGTCTCGTGCGTCGAGAATCCGGAGCAACAGCCCGAAGTCGCCCCCAGCGGCCGTATTCCGATTCATGACGGAAGACGCGCACTGGCCCAGGAGCAAGGGACACGGCGGAGCCTCACAAGTGTCAGACAGGCCTGAGAGGATGTCCCCAGGCGCCAATGCCAGAGGGGGATCCCCGCGCGACATCCGTAACAGGAATTGGGTGAAGAAACCTGGCCTCGGCCGTTTCTCACCAACTTGAGACGTCGTGTCTCAGAGGGCACACGGCTGTGACACATGCTGTAACCCATTCATACACAACCAATCTCGAGAGTTAAGAATACAACCTTGGCTTTACGAGCAATCCGCTATTGGCGTAGGTTTTAGACATGAGCGCAGTGTCCAATATTGAGCACGACCCCATTGCAATCATTGGCATCGGCTGCCGCTTTCCAGGGGGCGCGAAGTCACCACGCCACCTCTGGGAGCTGCTCACCCAGGGCCGCTGCGCCATCGTAGAAGTCCCGAAGGAGCGCTGGGACCACCGCCGGTACTACGACCCGAACCCAGACAAGCCAGGCAAGACGTACGTGCGGGCGGGAGGCTTCCTGCAGGAGGCCATCGACACGTTCGACGCGGCCTTCTTCTCCATTTCGCCCCGGGAGGCGGCGACGCTCGATCCGCAGCAGCGTCTGCTCGCGGAGGTGGCGTGGGAGAGCCTGGAGGACGCGGGCCTTCCGGCGGACAAGCTCGCGGGCAGCCCCACGGGGGTCTACGTCGGCGGCTTCATGCTCGACAGCATGCTCACGCACATGGGGCCGATGAACCGCGAGCTCATCGGACCGCACACGGCGGTGGGCTCCACGATGACGGTGCTCTCCAACCGCCTGTCGTACATGTTCGACTTCCAGGGGCCGAGCATCTCCCTGGACACGGCGTGCTCCTCGTCGATGGTCGCCGTCCACCTGGCGTGCCAGGACCTGCGCAGCGGCACCACGTCACTGGCGCTGGCGGGTGGCGTCAACGTCATGTTCCGGCCCGAGATCTTCGTGGCCATGAGCAAGGGCAAGTTCCTGTCGGCGGACGGGTACTCCAAGAGCTTTGATACCCGCGCGGACGGCTACGGCCGCGGCGAGGGCGCCGGCATCGTGGTGCTCAAGCGGCTCTCCGACGCGGTCCGAGACCAGGACCGCGTCTACGCCGTCATTCGAGGAACGGGCGTCAACCAGGACGGCCACAGCGAGTCCATGACGGCGCCGAGCTCTCGCGCGCAGGAAGCGCTGATTCGCCGCGTCTGCGCCAGCGCCGCGTTGGACCCCACCGAAATCCATGCCTTCGAGGCCCATGGCACGGGCACCGCCGTGGGTGACCCGGCGGAGCTGGGTGGCCTGGGCGCCGTCTCCAAGCGCGAGGACGGCCAGGGACCGTGGGTCGGCTCGCTCAAGGCCAACATCGGGCACCTGGAGGCCGCGGCCGGCGTGGCCGGTCTCATCAAGGCGAGCCTGTGCCTGCAGCACCGGCAGTTGCCCCCACAGGCCAACCTGCGCAACCTCAACCCCGCCATCCCCTTCGACACGCTGGGCATCCGCATCCCGCGCGCGCTCGAAACGCTCGCCCCCCGGAAGGACGAGCCGCTGCGGATGGGCGTCAACTCCTTCGGCTACGGCGGCACCAACGCCCACTGCGTCATCGAGCAGGCCCCGTCCGCCGTGTCGCAGGCCCGCGCCGACGCGACCCCGGCGCCGCTGCTCCTCCCCCTCTCCGCCCGCAGCCCCGAGGCGCTGCGCGCCCTGGCGCAGTCCTACTCGGAGATGCTCGCCGCGCCGGCGTCGGCCTCGCTGTCGGACATCTGCTTCTCCGCGGCCACGCGGCGCGCCCACCATGAGCACCGGCTGGCGCTGCTGGCGACGGAGGACGTGGCCGACCTGACGGCGCGCCTGGAGTCCTTCGCCTCGGGCAACCCCGCCGAGCTGGGCGCTTCTGGCCGGACGCTCCAGGCCGCGGATGCCCGGCCCGTCTTCGTGTTCACCGGCATGGGGCCCCAGTGGTGGGCCATGGGCCGGGAGCTCTACGCGCAGGACGCGCTGTTCCGCGCCACCCTGGACCGCTGCGACGCCCTCTTCCAGCGGCTGGCGGGCTGGTCGCTGCTGGAGCAGATGCTCGCGGACGAGCAGTCCTCCAACATGGCGCGGACGGACATCGCGCAGCCCGCGAACACGTTCCTCCAGATTGGCTTGCTGGAGATGTGGCGGCGCGCGGGCATCACGCCCGCGGCGGTGATTGGCCACAGCGCGGGTGAGGTCGCGTCGGCCTATGCCGCTGGCCGCTTCACGCTGGAGCAGGCCATGCTCGTCATCTACGAGCGCAGCCGCATCCAGGCCAAGGCCGCGGGCCAGGGAAAGATGGCCGCCGTGGGCCTCTCCGAGGAAGGCGCGCGCGCCGCCATCCGGGGGCGTGAGGACCTGGTGTCCATCGCCGCCATCAACGGCCCCAACGCGGTGACGCTGTCGGGTGACGCGGAGGCCATCGAGGAGATCGCCGCGGAGCTGGAGGCGCGCGGCGTGTTCCAGCGCATCCTGAAGGTCGAGGTGCCGTACCACAGCCCCGCCATGGAGAGCCTGAAGCCAGAGCTGCGCCGCTGCCTGGCCGCGCTGAAGCCCTCCGCCGGGCACCTGCCCACCTACTCCACCGTCACGGGCGGGCGCATCGAAGGCATTGCCTACGACGCGGAATACTGGTGCGACAACATCCGCGAGCCCACGCTCTTCGCGAAGGCCGCGGGGCAGATGCTGAAGGACGGCTACCGGCTCTTCATCGAGCTGGGGCCCCACCCCGTGCTGCTGGCGTCCATCAAGGAGTGCTGCGCGGAGGCCCGCGTCGAGGGCCGCGTCCTCACCTCCCTCCGGCGACAGGAGCCCGAGCACAAGACGTTCACCAAGGCCGTGGCCGAGCTCTACGTCGCGGGCATTCCCATCGACTGGAGCGGCCTCTATCCGCAGGGCTCGCGCTACACCCCGCTCCCCACCTACCCCTGGCAGCGTGAGAAGCACTGGCACGAGTCGGAGGAGGCCCTCACGGACCGTCGGGGTTCGGACGAGCATTCGCTGCTCGGCCCCCGCGTCTCCGCGCCGCTGCCCACCTGGGAGCGCGGGCTGAACGCGCGCTTCCTGCCGTGCCTCCAGGACCACCGCGTCCGGGGCTCGCTCGTCGTCCCTGGCGCCACCTACGTCGAGCTGGCGCTCGCCGTTCGCCGCGCCATGGGCCTCTCCGAGCCGCATGCACTGGAAGAGGTGCGGTTCGAGAACGCGCTCGTCGTCACTGGCCATGACGAGCCCGTCGTCCGGACCACGTACGACGAGGCGGCGCAGACGGTGACCATCTACAGCCGGCCGCGCGACAACCGCACGGCGTGGACCCGTCACGCCACCGCGCGCATCCGCCGGAACGTCCACACGCCACCGGAGACACAGGCCCGGGTAAGCGAGCTCGGCATCCACGCCGAGGCGCCGCTCGACACCGAGGCGCTGTACCGGATGCTGGCGACGCGCGGGCTCGAGTATGGCCCCAGCCTGCGCGGCATCCGCACGCTGCGCCGCAACGAGAAGGAACTGCTGGCCGAGATTGTCCTTCCCGAAGCGGAAGTGGCGCGCATCACCGCGGATTCGCAGATGCTGCTCGACCCCGTGTGGTTGGACCCGTGCCTCCAAGCCATGGTGTCCTGGCTTCCCGAGGACGACGCGCGGCTCTACCTGCCCATGGGCTGCCGGAGCATCCAGCTCTCCACCCCTCCCGTGGCCCACGCGCCGCTGTGGTGCCATGCCCGGATTCGCGCGCGCACGGCCCACAAGCTCGAATGTGACATCACGCTGCTGGACGGCGAGGGACGGGTGTCCGCGAAGCTGACGGGCGTCGAGTGCGCCGCGCTCGCGGACCGTGAGGAGTCCGTGCCCAGGCCGGCGTTCTACGACTGGACGTACACGCACGCCTTCGAGGCCACCGCCGAGGAGCTGCCCGCGAAGAGCCAGGGCACCTGGCTCGTCTTCGCGGACCAGGGCGGAATCGGCGCCGAGCTCACGCGTGAACTCCAGCGGACCGGCATCCAGGACCTGGTCCTGGTGACGCGGGGCGAGACGTTCGTCCGCGAGTCGAACCACCGCTTCCAGGTTCGGCCCGGGAACGCGGAGGACGTCCGTTCCCTCGTGGAGGCCGTGGGCCGTGTCCGCATCCAGCACGTTGCCTACCTCGCCGGCCTGGACGCGCGTCCGGGAGTCGAGTCGAACGACGTGCAGGCGCTGCTCGACGTGGTGCTGGCCCTGGCGCCGGGCGATGGCGCGTCGCTGCGCATCGTCACCCGCGACGCACAGCGCGCGGCCCCGGGTGACGGCCTGGGCGCGCTGTCCGCCACGCCGCTGATTGGCTTCGCGCGCGTTGTCCCCGCGGAGTTCCCACACTTGCGGACCCGCTCCATCGACCTGCCGAAGGGCGCCTCGGCATCGCAGCCGGAGCTGATCGAGCGGCTTGCGCGCGAGCTGCTGGCGGAGACGCAGGAGGAGGAGGTCGCGCTGCGCGACACCCGCCGCTTCGTCCGCCGCCTCAGCGCGAAGCCCCTTCCGGAGTGGGAGGCCCAGACGAAGGGCACGCCCGCGCCGGCCGGTGTGGAGCAGGTGTTCGAAATCGCCCTCGACGGCGCCGAGCGCCGGCCGCGTCGCGCCACGCGCAAGCAACCCGCGCGCGGAGAGGTCGAAATCAAGGTCACCCACGTGACGCTGACCCGCGCTGCGGCCGTGCAAGGCCGGCGTGCGTCCGACACGCACTGGCCGCTGGAGGTGGGCGGCGTGGTCGTCGCGGTGGGCGAGGCCACCCCGGGCTTCACGTCCGGCCAGGTGGTGCAGGCGCTGGTCGCACAAGAAGCGCCCGTGGTGGGCACGCACGTGGTGCTGCGCCTGGACCGGGACTTCGTCAGCGCCGGCACGTCCCAGGGACGGCTGCTGCCCTTCCTAAGCGCGGAGTACGCGCTTCATGTGCATGGCCACATCCAGACCTCCGAACGGCTCCTCGTCATCGGGGACGCCGGTGGCGTGGGGACCGCCGTGGTCGAGCTCGGCCGCGCCGCGGGAGCCCGGACGGCCATCATCCTGGACGGCGACACGCGGCAGGTGCCAGAGGGCGTTCGCGTCTTCGACCGGCGCTCGCCTTCCCTCCCGGAAGACATCCTGGAGTGGACGGACGGCGCGGGCGTGGACCTGCTGGTGAACGCGTCCTGCGACGCGGAGCCCACCCTCACCAGTGTGCTCGGGGCCTTCGGCCGCTTCGTCGATGCGGGCCCGCTCGCTCCGGCGGAGGGCCTGTTCGCCACCGCCTGGCCCCGTGGCGCGGCCTGCGCACGCGTGGACGTCGCGGCCATGCTGCGCCAGCGTCCCCAGGAAGTCGCCGCGCGGCTCCAGTCCGTCATCGGCCGGTTCCAGACGCTACCGGCGCTGCCGTCCGAGTCCTGGCCCGTCACCCGCGCCGAGGAGGCACCGGCGTGGTTGGCGGAACATTCACAGGACCAGGGGCTGGCCCGGCTCACGCTGACGTTCACCGATGGTGAGCCGCTCGCGCTCGCGCCGGCGGCGGACGAGCCGCTCTTCGATGCGAACGCCACGTACCTCGTCACCGGCGGCTTCGGCGGGTTCGGCCTCGCGCTCGCCCGTTGGATGGTCGCGGAGGGGGCGCGGAACCTCGTGCTCACTGGCCGCAAGGGTGCCTCCACACCGGAAGCCAGACAGTTGGTCCAGGACCTGGAGGCGGCCGGCGCTCGCGTCACCGCGGCCGCCGCGGACGTCAGCAGCATGGACGACATGCGGGCGCTGTTCGCGCGCATCGATGCCACGCACCCGCCGCTCAAGGGCGTGCTGCACACGGCGGCCGTGCTGGACGACGCGCCGATGCCCGACCTGAACCTCGAGCGCATCCAGCGCGTCATGTCTCCCAAGGCGGGCGGCGCGTGGATTCTTCACGAGCTGACGCAGGACCGGCCGCTGGACCTCTTCGTCCTGTTCTCGTCCGTCGCCGCGCTGATTGGCAACCCGCGTCAGGGCAACTACGTCGCGGCGAACAGCTTCCTCGACGCGCTCGCGGAGCACCGGGCCGCGCGAGGGCTGGCGGCCATCAGCATCCACTGGGGCGTGCTGGGTGAGTTCGGCATGGCCCAGGACGAAGCGGTGCGAACCTACCTCGAATCGCTCGGCCTCAACCCGATGGCGCCCGCCACCGTGTTGACCGCGCTCAAGCGGGTGCTGCGCCTGCGCACGCCGCAGTTGGGCCTCTTCGACGTGCAGTGGTCCAAGCTGGGCCGCGCCGCCCCACACCTGGGCAAGTCCGCCAGGACGTCACACCTGCTGGGCAGTGCCCAGGGTGGCGCACAGAGCGAAGCGGAGCAGCTGCGCGGCCATCTGTCGGGGCTGCCCCCCGAGGCCCGGCAGCCGGAGCTGGAGAAGTTCCTCGTCGAACGGCTCGCCAGCATTCTCCAGATTCCCATGGATCGGGTGGAGCCGCAGAAGCCCCTGTCCCTGCTGGGCGTGGACTCGCTGCTGTCGATGCAGGTCCAGCGGACCATCCGCGAGGCGCTCGGCATCGAGATTCCCGCGCTGGAGCTGCTGCGCGCCGGGAGCCTGGTGGAGGTCGCCACCAACCTGTCATCGAAGTTCGACGGGCCCGCTGCCGCCGCCGCTGCGCCCGCGCCGGAACCGGTGACGGAGGAAGCCGAAATCGAGCAGCAGGTGAACAGCATGTCGGAGGGTGAGCTGGACACGATCCTCCAGGCCATGCTCGCCGCGCAGACGGCGCAGGAGAGGGAGACGGCATGAGCACCCCGGCTGACAACATGAAGGGCCTCTCACTCGAGGCGAAGCGCAAGCTGCTCGCGGAGCTCATGGCGAAGTCCGGGAAGGCGGCCCCCCGCCTCTCCCCGCTCGCGTCCGGCCAGAAGGCACTGTGGCTCCTGCACCAGCAGGACCCGGAGAGCGCGGCCTACAACACGCCCTTCGCGCTGCGCATCCGCTCGCAAATGGATGTGGCGTCGCTCAAGCGCGCCTTCGGAATGCTGGCCGAGCGCCACGCGTCCCTGCGCACCACGTTCTCGTCCACCGCGGAAGGGCAGCTCGTCCAGACGTGCCACCCGACCCTCGAGCCGAGCTTCACCCACGTGGACGCGCAGGGCTGGAGCGCCGAGCAGCTCCAGGCCGAGGTGGCCCGCGCCTACCGTCAGCCGTTCTCCCTGGAGCGGGGTCCGCTGCTCCGGGGGAACCTCTTCTCCCTGGGGGCCGAGGACCACGTCCTCCTGATGACCGTCCACCACATCGTCTACGACGGGTGGTCCGCGGGCATCCTCCAGCAGGAGTTCAACCAGCTCTATCAGGCCATCGCGCGAGGCGAGCAGCCGTCCTTGCCGCCCGTCACGGGCAGCTACGCAGCCTTCGTCGCGCAGCAGGCGGAGACGATGTCGGGTGCCGCGGGGCGGGCCCACTGGGACTACTGGCAGAAGAAGCTCGATGGTGAGCTCCCCATCCTGTCGCTGCCCGCCGACCGCAGCCGGTCGGCCGTCGCAGCGAACCGGAGTGGTGCGAGCCCGTTCCGTCTCTCCGCGGAGCTGACGGCCCGCATCAAGGCGCTCGCGCAGAGCGCCGAGTCCACGCCCTTCGTCGTGCTCGTGTCCGCCTATGCCGCCCTGCTGGGGCGTCTGGCGCGGCAGGAGGACATCCTGATTGGCTCGCCCACGGCGGGCCGGCCCGGCTCCGCCTTCCATGACGTGGTGGGCTACTTCGCCAACGCGGTGGCGCTGCGCGCGGACCTCTCCGGCGCGCCCTCCACCCGGACCCTGCTTGGCCGGATGCGCACCGTCGTCCACGAGGCGCTCGCGCACCAGGACCTCCCGTTCGCATCGCTCGTGGAGCGACTGAACATCGAGCGCCGTCCTGGCGTGTCTCCCCTCTTCCAGGCGTCCATCTCGCTCCACGCCTCGCGCGAGGGCGGCGGCGCCATGGCGCTGTGGGCGTCGCCCGACGAGGACGCCCGCGTCCATTGGGGCAACCTGCAGCTCGAGCCCTTCCCCATCAGCGACCAGGAGTCGCAGTTCGACCTCACGCTGGAGATGTGGGAGACGCGGGGCGCCTTCTCCGGCGTGCTCCGCTTCAACCGCGCCCTCTTCAACGACGACACCGTCGCCCTGTGGCGCGGCTACTTCGAGAAGCTCGTCGAAGAGATGGTCCGCGCGCCGGATGAGCCGGTGGCCCGGCTGTCCCTGGCGGTCAAGGCCCCGTCCCCCGTGCACGAGGCGCGCGTTGAAAGCGCCCCGGCCGTCACCACCGCGCAGACCCTCACCGGCTGGTTCGAGGCCCAGGCCGAGCGCAGCCCGAATGCCACCGCGCTGACGTTTGGCGAGACGCACCTCAGCTACGCCGAGCTCAACGCCCGGGCGAATGTCCTGGCGCATGCGCTGCGCGACCACGGCGTGGGCCCCGAGTCACTGGTGGGCATCTGCGTCGACCGCAGCGCGGAGCTGGTCGTTTCCATCCTCGGCGTGCTCAAGGCCGGCGGCGCCTATGTGCCGCTGGACCCCGCAAGCCCGAAGGACCGGCTCGCGTTGATTCTGGAGGACGCGGAGGTCACCGCGCTGGTGACTGAGTCCAGCCGCACCGGCGAGCTTCCCACCCAGCGTGTGCCCACCGTCTTCGTGGACGCGCTCGACTGGCAGGGCGGCCGGCGCACGCCGAATCCCGAGCCGGCCATCACGCCGGACAACGCCGCCTACGTCATCTACACCTCTGGTTCGACGGGGCGCCCCAAGGGCGTCATCGTCACCCATGCCAACGCCACCCGGCTGTTCACCACGTCGGAGCCGCTCTACGGCTTCGGGCCGGATGACGTCTGGACGCTGTTCCACTCCGCGGCGTTCGACTTCTCTGTTTGGGAGCTCTGGGGGCCGCTGCTGTACGGCGGGCGCCTGGTCGTCGTGCCCCACTGGATGACGCGCGCGCCCGAGGCCTTCGGTGAGCTGATTGCACGTGAGGGCGTGACGGTCCTCAACCAGACGCCGTCCGCGTTCCGAGCGCTGACGCGCGCGCCGTCCATCGCGGATGGCAAGGGCGGCCGCGGCCTCAAGTGGATCATCTTCGGTGGTGAGGCGCTGGACGCGGCGACCGTGCGCCCCTGGTTCGAGCGGTACGGGGACGCCGGCACGCAGCTCATCAACATGTACGGCATCACCGAGACCACGGTGCACGTCACGTACTACCGGGTGACCGAGGCCGACCTCACCTCCGCCGCGAGCCCCATCGGACGCCCGCTCCCGGACCTCGAGCTGCACCTGCTCGACGAGCACGGCCAGCCCGTACCGGCCGGCGTTCCGGGGGAGATGTACGTCGGCGGCGCTGGTGTTGCGCGCGGCTACCTGAAGCGCCCCGAGCTCACCGCACAGCGCTTCGTCGAGGACCCGTCTTCGCCGGGCAAGCGGCTCTACCGCTCGGGCGACCTCGCCATCCGCCTTCCGGAGGGCGGCTTCACGTACCTGGGGCGCATCGACGACCAGGTGAAGATTCGCGGGTTCCGCATCGAGCTGGGTGAAATCCAGTCGGTGCTCGCCACGCATCCGGCGGTCGTTGATGCCTATGTCACCACGCACGAGCGGAGCGCGGACGACCGCCGCATCGCCGCCTACGTCGTGCCCAGGGACAACGCCGCGGAGATGCTCCTGTCCTCGGATGCGGACGGCGGCGTCGGCGACACACACGTGGGCGAGTGGAAGGCGCTCTACGACGACCTCTACGCACGCTCCGCCAGCGAGCCGCAGCTGGACCCCAGCTTCAACATCGCGGGCTGGGACAGCAGCTACACCGGCGCACCGCTCAGCGCCGAGGCGATGAAGGAGTGGGTCGACCACACGGTCCACCAGATTCTCGTGCGGAAGCCCCGCCGCGTGCTCGAGATCGGCTGTGGCACCGGTCTGCTCCTCACGCGGATTGCGCCGTCCACGGAGGCCTACTGGGCCACGGACGTCTCGGGTGTCGTCGTCAACATGCTCCGGAGCAACACGGCGAAGTCGGCCGGGCTCGAGCATGCGAAGCTCTTCCACTGCGCGGCGGACCAGTTGGACGGCATCGACTTCGGCGACATGCGCTTCGACGCGGTGATGCTGAACTCGGTGGTCCAGTACTTCCCGAGCGCGGAGTACCTCGCCCAGGCCCTGGAGAAGGCTTCACAGCGGCTGGACACGGGCGGCGTCATCTTCGTGGGTGACGTGCGGAACTTCCGCCTGCTGGAGGCCTTCCACGCGTCCATCGTCCTGGCGCAGGCGTCCGGCACGCTCGACCCACAGGTGCTCAAGACCCGCGTGGCGCAGCGCATGGCGGCGGAAGAGGAGCTGGTGCTCGCCCCGGACTTCTTCTGGGCCCTCAAGCAGCGCATCCCCCGCCTCACCCACGTGGAGATTCGCCCGAAGCGGGGCGCGTGCCTGAACGAGCTGACGCGCTTCCGCTACGACGTGCTCATCCACCTGGACACCCCGCCCAGCCCCGCCCCCGACGTGGCCTGGGGCCCGGGCAACGGGAGCCTGCCCGAGCTCCGCGCCCGGCTGACCCAGGACGGCACCCGGCGTGTCGGCCTGCGCGGCATCCGGAACGCGCGAATCGAGGCGTCCTTGGACGCCCTGGCGAGCGTGACAGATGGAGCGGCCTCGCGGCCCGGTTCCTTCGAGAAGCTCCGTCGGCGTGTGCTGGACCGCGACGCCACGACGCCCGCGAGTGATCCGGAGCCTGGCATCGACCCCGAGTCTCTCCACCAGCTCGCGGAGGCCCTGTCCCTCAACGTCGCCCTCGACTGGTCGCGCGGCGGCGTGGATGGTTCCTTCGACGCGGTCTTCACCCCGGCCGCGAAGTCGGCGCATGGGCCCGTGGCCCTCTTCGGCAGTGCACCGGAAATCGTCGCGGGGGCACGCCGCGCCAATGACCCGCTCCGGAGCCGGGTGGATCGCCGCCTGGAGAGCGAGCTGCGCAAGCGGACGCAGGCGAGCCTTCCCGAGTACATGGTGCCCGCGAGCATCATGGTCGTCGACCGGATTCCCCTGACCGAGAACGGCAAGGTCGACCGGCGCGCCCTGCCCGTTCCATCCGTCTCACAGGGCCTGGAGACGGCCTACGTCGAGCCGCGCAACGGCGAGGAGGAGATCCTGGCCAGCATCTTCGCCGAGCTGCTCGGCGCGGAGCGCGTGGGCGTGCACGACAGCTTCTTCGACCTGGGCGGACACTCGCTGCTGGCCACGCAGGTCGTGTCCAGGATTCGCGCAGTGCTGGGCGTGGAGATTCCGCTGCGCACGTTCTTCGCGAGCCCCACCGTCGCGGGGCTCGTGACGGCCGTCCAACAGCAGCGCCAGCGCCCCGGAGTGGCCGCGGTCGACTTCACCGGGCCCATGGAGCGCCCGGAGCGCATTCCACTGTCTTCCTCCCAGGAGCGGCTGTGGATCGTGGACCGCATCGAGGAGACGCGGGCCCCCATCTACGTCATCCCGCTGGTGCTCCGGCTCCGAGGCCCCCTCCACCACGAAGCCCTGCGGCAGAGCCTGGACGCCATCGTCCAGCGGCACGAAGTGCTCCGCACGTGCTTCCCGGCGGAAGGCGCGCAGCCCTTCCAGGTCATCTCCCCGAACGTCACGGCCGAGCTTCCGCCCACGGAGGAGCTGGTCCACCCGGCCGGCGCTTCGGAGGCGGAGCTGCTCGGGCTCATCCAGGTCCAGGCGGGCTTGGAGGTCTCCCGGCCGTTCGACCTCGGGCGGGGCCCGCTGCTGCGGATGCGCCTCTTCCGCATCTCGGAGTCGGACCATGTGCTGGTCCTGACCATGCACCACGTCGTCTCCGACGGCTGGTCCGTGGGCATCCTCGCGCGTGAGCTCGCGGCCGGTTACAACGCGCTGCGCTCGCAGCGTGAGCTGGCCTTGCCGCCGCTCCAGGTCCAGTACGCGGACTTCGCGCTGTGGCAGCGGCAGCTCCTGCGGGACGGTGCGCTCGCGGAGTCCATCGAAGCGCACAAGCAGCGCCTGGCGGGGGCGCCCACGTCCCTCAACCTCCCCAGCGACCGGCCCCGGCCGGAGACGCCGACGTACAGGGGTGGCGTGGTCCGCTTCGACGTGGACCGTTCCCTCACGGCGCGCCTGAAGGAACTGAGCCGCAGGGAAGGCGCCACGCTGTACATGACGCTGCTGGCGGCCTTCACCGCCTACCTGTCACGGCTGAGCGGCCAGAAGGACCTCATCATCGGCTCGCCGGTGGCGAACCGGAATCGCGCGGCGGCGGAGCCGCTGATTGGCTTCTTCGTCAACACGCTCGCGCTCCGGATGGACCTGTCCGGCGACCCCAGCTTCCTGGAACTGCTGTCGCGCGTCCGGCGCACGGCCTTGGACGCCTACGCGGACCAGGACGTGCCCTTCGAGAAGCTGGTGGAGGTGGTCGCGCCCGAGCGGAGCCTCAGCCGCCAGCCCCTGGTCCAGGTGATGTTCGCGCTCCAGAACGCGCCGTTCTCACCGCCCGCGCTGGATGGGCTCGACGTGCAGTTGCTCGACCTGGACAGCGTCACCGCCAAGTTTGACCTGACGCTGTCCATGCAGGAATCCGCGGATGGCCTCTCCGGCCTGCTCGAGTTCAGCTCGGACCTGTTCGACCGCGAGCGCATCGAGCGGATGGCCGAGCACCTCGTCGTCATGCTCCGCGAAGCGGTGCAGGCTCCAGAGCGCCGGGTGCCCGAGTTCGCGCTACTGGGTGCGAGCGAAGCCAGCCAAGTGGCGAAGTGGGAGCAAGGCCCCAGTGCCCCGTCCGCGCCCGGCTCGGTGGTGGAGTTGTTCCAGGCGCAAGTCGCGCGCGCACCTGAGGCCATTGCCCTGGAGCATCGCGACGTCCGCCTGAGCTATGGCGAGCTCGACCGGCGGGCGACGCGCCTTGCCCGGCATCTGGTTTCATTGGGCTTCGGACGGGAGAAGCGGGCCGCCATCTGCCTGCCGAAGTCGGTGGACTTCATCACCTGCATCCTGGGCGTGTGGAAGGCCGGCGGCGCGTATGTCCCGCTCGACCCGGAGTACCCCCAGGCGCGCCTGGGCCACATGCTGGACGACTCGGGCGCGGAGGTGCTGCTCACGGAGCGCGCCCTGGGCGAGCGGCCGGGCTTCCAGGGCCAGACGCTGTGGATGGATGAGCCCCTGCCGGAGCACGCCGAGCCGTCCACCCTCCCGTTCCCCGACGCGGATTCCGCCGCCTACGTCATCTACACCTCGGGTTCCACCGGGAAGCCGAAGGGCGCGGTGCTGGAGCACCGGGGCGTGGCGAACCTCGCCGTGGCCTCGGTCCCGCTCTTCGGTCTCGGACCGGACAGTCGGATCCTCCAGGCGGCGTCGCTGTCCTTCGACGTATCCGTCTGGGACATCGTGATGGCGTTCGCCAGCGGTGCCCGGCTGGTGCTGCCCACGGATGAGACCGCGCGCGTGGGCGAGGCCCTGGCCACGGTGCTCACGGAGAAGCACATCACCCAGGTGGTGCTGTCACCCTCCGCGCTCGCGACGCTGCCGGAGGGGGCCTATCCCGATCTCCGCGTGCTCATCACGGCCGGAGAAGCGCTCCCCGCGGAGCTCGTGAAGAAGTGGGTGACGGACACCCGTCGCTTCATCAACGCGTATGGTCCGACGGAGACGACGGTCATCGCGACGGTCGCCGAGCTCAAGCAGGGCGACACGGGCGTTCCGTCTATCGGCCGGCCCCTGCCAGGGCTCGTGGCGCGCATCCTCGACGCCGACCAGCGGCAGGTCCCCATCGGGGTTCCCGGCGAGCTGTACGTGGGCGGTGTGGCGCTCGCGCGCGGGTACCACGGACTCGACGAGCTCACCCGGACGCGCTTCATCCCGGACCCCTACTCCGACGCTCCGAACGCCCGGCTCTACCGGACCGGCGATCTCACGCGCTGGAGCGCTGACGGCAGCATCGACTTCCTGGGCCGCATCGACGACCAGGTGAAGCTGCGTGGCTACCGCATCGAACTGGGTGAGGTGGAGACCGTCGTCGACAGTCACCCCGCGGTCCAGCGGTCGGTCATCACGGTCCACCAGGGGCAGCTCGCGGCCTATGCCGTGGGCCGTCCGGGCACGTCGCTGACGATTCAGTCCCTGCGCGACCATGCCATGGGCCTGCTTCCGAACTACATGGTGCCGGCGCACTTCGTCGTGCTGGAAACCTTCCCGCTGACGCCCAGCGGCAAGGTGGACCGCAAGAAGCTGCCGGACCCCGTGCAGGCCCAGGCGCCCGCCGCCTTCGCCGATGCGCGGACGCGGGAGGAGCAGATCCTGTCCAGCATCTGGGCCACCGTCTTGAAGAAGGAGTCCGTGGGCATCCACGACAACTTCTTCGCGCTCGGCGGTGACTCCATCCTCGGGCTGCAGATCATCTCCCGCGCCACCCAGCAGGGCCTGCGGCTGCGACCGCGCCAGTTGTTCGAGCACCAGACCATCGCCGACCTGGCGCGCGTGGCCTCCAGCACCCAGGTCATCAACGCCGAGCAGGGGCTCGTGACGGGCAGCGCGCCCCTCACCCCCATCCAGCATTGGTTCTTCGACCAGAACCGCGCCGGGCTGCAGCACTTCAACATGGCGGTGATGCTCGACGTGGAGCCGGGAATCGACCTGGCCGCGCTTCGCGGCGCGCTCGAAGCAGTGGAGCGCCACCACGACGGGCTCCGATTCCGCTACCGCAAGGACGGTGACGGCTGGACCCAGTTCCACGCGGAAGAGGAGGCGCTGACTGGCATTCCCCTGGACACGCTGGACGTGGACGGGAGCGAGCACGTGGAAGAGGCGCTCGCCGACCTCCACGAGTCCCTGGACCTGGAGCAGGGCCCGCTCATGCGCGCCGCCCTGCTGCGGCTGGGTGGGGACTCCGCGCGGCTCGCGCTGGTGGCCCACCACCTGGTGGTGGACGCCGTGTCGTGGGGAATCATCATCGAGGACCTGCTGACGGCGTACAGCCAGTTGTCGAATGGCCAGGAGGTCGGCCTCCCGCCGAAGACGACGTCCTTCCAGCACTGGGCGAAGCGGCTCGAAGCGTATGCGGCGACGCCCAACGCCCGGGCAGAGCTCGACGCCTGGCTCGCAACGGCGCAGCGGGATGACTCGCAGGACCTGCCGCTGAACGACCCCCACGCCCCGGACACGGTCAGCGACGCGGGCACGCTCGTGACGTGGCTGGAGGCGGAGGAGACCCAGTTGCTGCTGAACGAGGTCCCGACGGCGTACGACGTCAAGGTCAACGAGGCCCTGATTGCCGCGCTCGCCCGGACGCTCACGGGCTGGTCCGGCAACAGCACGGTCCGAATCGACCTGGAAGGCCATGGACGCGAGTTCCTGTTCGACGACGTGGACCTGAGCCGCACGGTGGGCTGGTTCACCGCGCTCTTCCCGCTCCGCCTGCACGTGGGTGCCCGGGAAGGCGTGCGTGAGACGCTGGCCCGCGCGAAGGACACGCTGCGCCGGACGCCTCGGGGCGGCATCGGCTACGGCGTGCTCCGTGCGCTGTCGCCGGATGCGTCGATTCGTTCGAGGCTCGGCGCGATTCCGAACGCGGGCATCGTCTTCAACTACCTGGGACAGATGGGCGCCGTGCCGACGCAGGGCGTGGTGCGAGGCCGCGCCAAGGAGGGACTGGGCCTGCTGCACGCGCCTGGCGCCACCCGGCCCCACCGCATCGAGCTCAACGCCGTGGTCGAAGCGGGTCAGCGTCTCCGCCTCGACTGGACCTTCGGCGCCAAGGTCTTCCACAAGGAGACCATCGAGCGGCTGAACGCGGAGTTCCACGCCAACGTGCGAGCGATGATTCGCGAGCGCGCGGAGCCTGCCGCGGCGGTCCGGGTGGCGTCTGACTTCCCGGCGGCGCGTCTGAGTGCCAAGGATTTGAAGCGCGTGCTCACGCTGACCAAGAAGTCGCGATGAGCCAGGTGGAAGGTGAGGGGCAGGACAGCGCCATGACGTCAGAAGAGTCGATCGAGGACATCTACGAGCTCGCCCCCATGCAGCACGGCATGCTCTTCCACGCGCTGATGGAGCCCGGCGCGGGCATGTACGTGGAGCAACTGAGCTGCGAGGTCCGGGGGGACCTGCCCATTGCCCGTTGGAAGGAGGCCTGGCAGCACGTCCTCGCCCGGCACCCCATCCTGCGCTCGGGCTTCCTCTGGGAAGGTCTGGAGAAGCCGCTCCAGGTCGTCGCGGTGGAGGCCGAAGTCCCCTGGCGCATCAAGGACATCCGGTACGTACCGGCGGACGCGCAGCAGCGGTGGATTGACGACTTCCTGCGCGAGGACCGGCTCCAGGGCTTCGACCTGGGCGCGCCGCCCCTGATTCGTTGCGCGCTGATCCGGCTCGACGACGCGCGCCACCTGTTCGTGTGGACCTACCACCACCTGCTGCTGGACGGGTGGTGCTTCTCCATCGTCCTCCGCGAGGTGCTCGGTGCCTTCGAGGAGGGCGTCGCAGCGCTGCCGCCAGCCGCACGCCCCTACCGCGACTACATCGCCTGGCTCCAGGAGCAGGACCCTTCCCGCGCGGAGTCCTTCTGGCGCGAGCGGCTCCAGGGCTTCAAGCAACCCACGCCACTGCCCTTCACCGAGCGACAGGACACCAGCGGCCCGGCGGGCGATACGCAGCCGGAAGTCACAAAGCGGCTGTCGCCAGAGCTGACCGCGCGGCTCACGGGCTTCGCGAAGGCGCATCGGCTGACGCTCAACACGCTGGTCCAGGGCGCATGGGCGCTGGTCCTGGCGAGAGCGACAGGCACGGACGACGTCATCTTCGGCGTGACGGTCTCTGGCCGTCCCGCCGACCTTGCCGGTTCCGAGTCCATCGTCGGACTCTTCATCAACACCCTGCCTCTGCGAGCGCGGCTGGACGGCACGGCGCAGGTCGCCACGTTCCTGTCGGGGCTTCAGACTGAGCAAGGCGCGGTCGAGCCGTACAGCTACGCCTCGCTGGCGGACATCCAGCACTGGTCGGACGCGCCGAAGGACCGACCGCTCTTCGAGAGCATCCTGGTGTTCGAGAACTATCCGCTCGACGCCTCGACGCTCCTGCCTCGCAGTGGCCTCACCATCAGCTCGGTCAACACACACGACCGCATCAGCTACCCGCTGGCGCTGGTCGCCATCCCGGGCGAGTCGCTGGAGCTGCGCGTCATGTACGCGGCGGACGCGTTCTCCCGTCCGATGGCCGAGCGCATCGCGCGGTTGCTGGTAGCCGCGCTCGAGTCGCTGCCGGGCGCGAAGACGGTCGGCGATATCGATTTGATGGACGAGGCCGCCCGGCGCGTGCTGGCGGAGTGGGGCCAACATCCCCGTGCCTACGACGTCGCCCGCCCTGTGACGGACCTGCTGGACGGGGCCGCGCACGACGCGACCGCAGTGGTGGGCCCCGACGGCCAATCCATCAGCTACCGCGAACTCGACCGCCGTGCCGAGCGCGTGGCGCGGCATCTCCGTCAGTTGGGCGCCGGTCGGGAGCGCATCGTCGGCGTGTGCATTGGCAGGTCCGTGGAGATGGTGGTGGCGCTCCTGGGCGTGCTCAAGGCGGGAGCGGCCTACCTGCCCCTGGACCCCAACTATCCCGCTGAGCGGTTGGCCTACATCGTGGGCGATGCGGCGCCGGTCGCCATCCTCAACACGGGTGCGGACCCCATCGCGGACACGCGCGTTCCCCGGCTCGACGTCTCCCGAGTCCTGAACGCGACGGACACGCCCGACGTCCCCGCGAAGGAACCGGTGCGGCTGGATGACCTGGCCTACGTCATCTACACCTCGGGTTCGACCGGCGCGCCCAAGGGCGTCCTGGTCACACACCGGAACCTGATGAACCTGGTGTCCTGGCACACGGAGACCTTCGGCCTCACGGCGAAGGACCGGACGACCCAGCTCGCCAGCACCGCGTTCGACGCCGCCGTCTGGGAAATCTGGCCGACGCTCGCTGCGGGCGCCACGCTGCACCTCGTCCCACCCGAGCTGTCCAGTGCCCCCTCCGACCTGGCGAACTGGCTGGTGGCACAGCAGATCTCCATCAGCTTCCTGCCGACGGTGGTCGCAGAGTCCGTGCTGGCCTTGCCGTGGCCTTCGCCGTGCGCGCTGCGCTTCGTGCTCACGGGCGGCGACCGGCTCCACGCCACACCGCCCGCGGGACTCCCGTTCCAGCTCGTCAACAACTACGGCCCCACTGAGACGACGGTGGTGGCAACATCCGGAACCGTTGCGCCGGATGGCAGACAAGGGCTGCCCTCCATCGGTCGGCCGGTCGCCAATGCCCGCATCTACATCCTCGACCGCCAGCGGCGTCCCGTCCTTCCGGGTGTCATCGGAGAGCTGTACATCGGCGGCGCGGGCGTCACCCGGGGCTACCTGAACCGGCCGGACCTGAACGCGGAGCGCTTCGTTCCCGACCCGTTCGCGGGCGTGCCTGAAGCGCGCATGTACGCGAGTGGCGACTTCGCCCGGTTCCTCCCAGATGGAACCATCGCGTTCCACGGCCGGGCGGACCGTCAGGTCCAGATTCGCGGCGTGCGGGTGGAGCTTGGCGAAATCGAGGCCGCGCTGGCGGCCCACCCCGACGTGACCGCGGCGGCAGTGGTGAGCGAGGCGCAGCGGCAGAACGGTGACGTTCGGCTGATTGCGTTCGCGGCCAGCGACGTGGTGCCTCAGCCCGACGCGGCCGTGCTCACGCAGTATCTGGCGACGAAGCTCCCCACGGCCATCCTTCCCAGCCGGGTCATCGTCATCGACCGGCTTCCGTTGACGCCCAACGGGAAGGTCGACACCGCGGCGCTCGAAGCACGTGCCCTGGAGGCCCAGCCCCAGGTGGCTTCGGCCGCGCCCCGGACGCCGCATGAGGAGATCCTCGCCGGCATCTGGAGCGCGGTGCTCGGCCAGGAGCGCGTGGGCATCCACGATGACTTCTTCGACCTCGGTGGGCATTCACTGAAGGCGACGCAGGTCATCGCGCGCACCCGCGAGGCCTTCGGCGTCGACATTCCCGTCCGAGCCATCTTCGAGCGCCGGACCATCGCGCAGCTCGCGGAGACGCTCTCTGGACAGGGCACGGCGGTCGAGCCCATCCCGCATGTGGAGCTGACGGGAGACACGCCCGTCGCACCGGGCCAGGAGAGCCTGTGGTTCATCGACGCGCTCGGAGGGGACAGCGCGGCGTACAACGTCCCGTTGGTGCTCCGGCTCCAGGGGACGCTCGATGGCAGCGCGCTCGCAAGGACGCTCCAGCTCCTGGTTGAACGCCATGAGGCGCTCCGGAGCACCTTCCACGACCGTGGAGGCACGCCTGTCCTGCGAGTCCAGGCACCTGCCGCCTCCGTGCTCGTGAGCGAGGACGTCTCCCCTGCCCTCCTCGACGCACGCATCGCCGAAGAAGTCGCCGCGCCGTTCTCCCTGACGGACGGCCCGCTCTTCCGCGCGCGGCACTTCCGGCTCGCACCCGACAGCCACGTCCTGGTCCTCAACCAGCACCACATCATCGCGGACGCCTGGTCCGTCGGAGTCCTGCTGCGCGAGTTCTGCATCGTGTACGCCTCGCTGGTGAGCGGCACGGAGCCGGACCTGCCCGCGTTGCCCGTTCGCTACGCGGACTGGGCCGCATGGCAGCGGCAGCGGCTGGAATCAGGACGCCTGGACGAGAGCGTTGCCTTCTGGCGTGAAGCCTTGAAGGACGCCCCGCCCGTCCTTCCGCTTCCCACCGACCGTCCGCGACCGGAACGGCAGCGGTTCCATGGGAAGACCCATGGCTTCGTGCTCGAAGCGCCGCTGGGCCAGCGGCTCGAAGCGCTCTCCCGGAGCTCGGGCGCCTCACTGTTCATGACCCTGCTTGGCGCCTTCGCCGCGTACCTCGGGCGCATCAGTGGCCAGGAGGACGTGGTGATTGGCTCGCCTGTCGCCAACCGCGACCGGCACGAAACGGAGGGAGTGGTCGGGTACTTCCTCAACACGCTCGCGCTCCGCGTCGACCTGTCTGGAGACCCGACGTTCTCCGAGCTGTTGCTGCGCGTCCGCAAGACGGCGCTCGATGCCTACGCGCATCAGGACGTGCCCTTCGAGAAGCTGGTGGCCGCACTCGAGCTGCCGCGTGGACTTGCGCACAACCCGCTGTTCCAGGTGATGTTCGTCCTCCAGGGCCAGAGCGGTGGCGAGCTCCAGCTCCCCGATGTTCGCGCCGAGATTCAAGCGCCGGTGAGCTCGACGTCGAAGTTCGACCTCACCTTCTTCGTGGAGCCGCGTGAGGGCGCGCTCGCCTGCAGCATCGAGTACGACACGGACCTCTTCGACGCGGACCGGATTGACCGGATGGCCGCGCACCTCGGCCGGCTGCTCCAGGCCATCGCCGAGGAGCCCGAGCTCCACACCTCAGAGCTCCCGCTCTTGTCCAACGAGGAGCGGCGTCTGTACGCCGACCTCAACCGCACCGAGCGCAGGTACACCGGCCGCACCCTCCCCGAGCTGTTCGAGCGTCAGGCCCAGAAGACGCCTGACGTGGTCGCGCTGGAGCACCAGGGCGTGACGCGGACCTACCGCCAGCTCCATGAGGCCGCGGAAGCCCTGGCCGACCGGCTGGGCGCATTGGGCGTGGGCCCAGAGGTCCGGGTTTCCATCTGTCTGGACCGCTCCATCCATGCGCAGGTCGCCCTCCTCGCGGTCCTCAAGGCCGGGGGCGCCTATGTGCCGCTCGATCCAACGTACCCGCCTGAGCGCCTTCGCTACATGCTGGAGGACGCCAGGCCGCGCGTCCTGCTCACGGAGAAGAAGTACAGCGAGCTGCTCCCGTCTCAGGGCCTGACGCAGGTCCTGCTGGATGACACGGTGGCGCCTGCCACGAAGACACCGCGGCCCCGGGCGGAGCCGCATCATCTGGCCTATGTCCTCTACACGTCGGGCTCGACGGGCAAGCCCAAGGGCGTGGCCATGCCGCACCGGGCACTGGTCAACCTCATCGAGTGGCAGACCGAACACGCCCGCCCCCTGCGCACGCTCCAGTTCGCGCCGCTCAACTTCGATGTGTCGTTCCAGGAGACCTTCTCCACCTGGTGCTCGGGTGGCACGTTGGTCCTCATCGATGAAGGCACGCGACGCGACCCAGACGCGTTGGCCGACTTCCTCGATGTGGCGCGCGTCCAACGCCTCTTCCTGCCGGCCGTGGCGCTCCACCATCTGGCACAGGCCGCGCTGCGCACCGAGCGTCGCGTTCCGGGGCTCACGGAAGTCATCACCGCGGGAGACCAACTCCGCATCACCGACCCCATCCGCCGCTGGTTCCAGGAAGGTGGCAAGCGCCTTCACAACCACTACGGCCCCACCGAATCGCATGTGGTGACGGCGCTCGAGTTGGAGGGCGACCCGCGGCATTGGCCTGGGCTGCCGTCCATCGGGCGGCCCATCGCCAACGCGGCGGTCCACCTGCTCGACGCGAACCAGCGTCCCGTCCCGGTGGGCGTGCCCGGAGAGCTCTATCTGGCGGGCACGTGCCTCGCCGACGGCTACCTGTCACGGCCGGACCTCACCGCCGAGCGCTTCGTCGACCTGCCCCTGTCTCCCCCCGTGCGGGCGTACCGGACCGGGGACCTTGGCCGGTTGACGGTGGACGGGAGCATCGAGTTCCTCGGCCGCGCGGACGACCAGGTCAAGATTCGCGGCTTCCGTGTGGAGCCCGGCGAGATTGAGCGCGCCCTGTGTGCCCACCCCGATGTCCGCGATGCGGCGGTCATCGTCGACGGTGATGCCACGCGCGAGAAGCGGCTGGTGGCCTACGTCGTCCCGGAGACGGTGCGGTTGGCCGAGCTGCCCGACTTCCTCGCCAGGGACCTGCCCGAGTACATGGTTCCCGCGCTGTTCGTGCCGATGCCCGAGCTGCCCCGGACGCCCAGTGGCAAGGTCGCGCGCCGTGCGCTCCCCGCCCCCGTCGCGCCAGTGCAGGCCGAGAGCCCGTCCGAGCCGCCTCGCACGCCCACGGAGGCGACCGTGGCACGGGCCTTTGAACAGGTCCTGGGACGCGGCGTTGTCGGGCGGGAGCAAGACTTCTTCCAACTGGGCGGGCACTCGCTGCTCGCGATGCAGGTCGTCGCGCGGATTCGCGGCGACGTGGACGCTGCATTCCGCGTCTCAGACCTCTTCGAGAATCCGACCATCGCCTCCTTGAGCCGGGTGCTCGATGCCCGCCGGGGAAGCCAGACACTGACGCTTGCCCGGATTGAACCGGCGCCCGAGGGCGCCGCCATTCCGCTGTCATTCTCCCAGGAGCGGCTCTGGTTCCTGGATCAGCTCTACCCCGGCACCGCGGCCTACAACCTGCCCATGGCGCTGCGGCTGACGGGAACATTGGACGTCAGCGCCTTCCAGGAAAGCCTGTCCGACATCGTCCAGCGGCACCCCGTGCTCGGGATGCGCTTCGTCGAGCGAGATGGCCGCGTGTGGCAAGAGCCGCGGGCGAACCAGGGCGTTCCGTTCGAGCTGGTCACCCTGGGAGAGACATCCCCCGAGGCGCTTCGCCTGCTCATCGCGGAGGAGGCCACGCGACCGTTCGACCTGACGAACGGCCCGCTGTTCCGCGCGAAGCTGTTCCGGCTCGACGAGGCGGCACACGTCGTCGTCGCGACGATGCATCACACCGTCGGTGACGGCTGGTCCATCAGCGTGCTCGTGCGTGAGCTCTCCCAGCTCTATGCCGGGCGTGTCTCCGGCCAGCCGGTGACGCTGCCGGAGCTCCCCGTCGACTACCGGGACTTCGCGTACCAGCAGCGGCGGCACCTCCAGGGCGAGGTGCTGGAGCAGCGGCTCGACCACTGGCGGAAGAAGCTTCATGGCGCGCCGTCGGCCCTGGACCTGCCCATGGACCGGCCTCGTCCTCCCCGGACGAGCATGCGCGGCGCCACCGAGCGCATCGCCCTGGGCAAGGCGCTGAGCGAGGCCATCGAGGCCTTGAGCCTGCGCACGGGTGGAACCAGCTTCATGGTCCTCATGGGCGGCTTCGCGGCCTACCTGGCGCGCATCACCGGGCAGGATGACATCGTCATCGGCACGCCCGTGGCCAACCGCGACCGCGCGGAGCTCGAGTCCCTGATTGGCTTCTTCGTCGGGACCCTGCCACTGCGCATCGACCTGTCCGCTAATCCGACCTTCGAGGAGCTCGTCGCGCGCGTCCGTGCCTCCGCGCTGGAGGCCTACGCGTACCAGGACGTTCCCCTGGAGAAGATTGTCGAGGCGCTCGGGGTCGAGCGGAACCTGAGCCACGCCCCGCTGTTCCAGGTGATGTTGATGCTGCAGAACACCCCGGAGGGCCACCTGAGCCTTCCGGGGCTGGCGCTGGAGCCCATCGACCTGGAGATCGAGAGCGCGAAGTTCGACCTCACCTTGAGCTTCGAGCCCACACGCGAAGGGCTGTCCGGCGTCATCGAGTACAGCACGGACCTCTTCGACGCGGACCGCGTCGAGCGGATGGTCGCCCACCTCCAGGTGCTCTTCGCCGACGCGGTGGCGCATCCGGAGAAGCGGTTGTCAGAGCTCGCGCTCCTCCCCGAGCAGGAGCGCGGCGTCGTCGCCGCGTTCACCCAGGGGCGCGTGGTGGCGCCCACGCGCCACGTCCCGGCCCACCGGCTCGTGGAGGAACACGCGGAGCGAACGCCGGATGCCATCGCGCTCGAACTGGGGCAAGAGCGGCTCACGTATGGCGAGCTGAACCGCCGGGCCAACCGCGCCGCGCACCAACTCATCGCGATGGGCGCCGGCCCGGAGAAGCTGGTGGCCCTGGCCGTGCCTCGGTCGTTCGAGATGCTCATCGGCCTGCTCGCCATCTGGAAGGCGGGGGCGGCCTACGTCCCGCTCGACCTCTCGTATCCGAAGGATCGGCTCGACGGCATCCTGGAGGACTCGGGCGCCGCGCTCATGGTGAGCACCCATGCGGCGGAGCAGAAGTGGCGCGCGCCGCAGGTGCGCACGCTCTGGCTGGACGAGCCCGCGGATGCCGCGCCCACCGGCAATCCCGACAGTGGCGTTCGCATGGAGAACGCCGCCTACGTCATCTACACCTCGGGCTCCACGGGCAGACCCAAGGGCGTGATTCTGGAGCACCGGGGGCTCGCGAACGTCATCGAGATGCAGCGGCACGAGCTGGGCGCCGACGCGGGCTGCGTCATGCTCCAGTTCTCCTCCATCTCCTTCGACGTCTCGGTCTGGGAAATCGTCATGGCCCTGACCAACGGGGGCCGGCTCGTGGTGGCCCCCGCGGACACGCTGCTCGCGGGCGACGAACTGGCCAAGGTGCTGCTGGCTCACGGCGTCACGCACATGGTGCTGCCCCCGACGTCCTATGCGGCGCTCCCCACCGACCGCGAGTACCCCGCGCTTCGCATGCTGACGTCCGCGGGAGAGGCCCTTCCGCCTGAGGTCGTCCACACGTGGGCGCGGCCCGGCGTCCAGTTCGTCAACGCCTATGGCCCCACCGAGGTGTCCATCATCAGCACGCTCGGCCACTGCCGACAGGACGACCCGGGTGCTCCGCCCATCGGGCGCCCCGCCCTCAACCTGGAGGGGTACGTCCTGGACCGCCACGGCGCACTGCTGCCCATTGGCGTCCCGGGCGAGCTGCACATCGGAGGCGTCGGTGTCGCCCGCGGTTACCTGAACCGTGAGGAGCTCACGCGCGAGAAGTTCATCCCGCATCCGTTCAAGCCCGACGCACGGCTGTACCGGAGCGGAGACCTGGTCCGCTGGCGCAAGGATGGCAACCTCGAGTACCTCGGGCGCATCGACCATCAGGTCAAGCTCCGTGGCTATCGCATCGAACTGGGTGAAATCGAAGCGGTGCTGGCCTCCTACCCCGGTGTGGCGAAGGCCGTGGCCAACGTTCATTCCGCGGGTGCCCAGGGGGGCGTGAAGGCCCTGATTGCCTACGTCGTCTCGGCCCAGCCCGTGGAGGTGCACGCGCTCCGCGAGTACGCCCGGAAGAAGCTCCCGGAGTTCATGGTGCCCGCGCAGTTCATCCACCTGGAGGAGCTGCCGTTGTCGTCCAGCGGCAAGGTGGACAAGCGACGTCTACCGCCGCCGCGCTTCGAGGCGTCCGCGAGCGAGACGCGCTTCGTGCCCCCGCGTACGCCCACCGAGCAGACGCTGGCCTCGCTGTGGGAGTCGCTCCTGGAGCGCCGTCCGATTGGCGCGGAGGACAACTTCTTCGACTTGGGCGGGCACTCGCTTCTGGCCGCGCAGGTCATGAGCCGCGTGCGGAGGACGTTCGGTGTCGACGTGCCCCTCTCCGCCATCTTCGAGCAGCCGACGCTGACGGCACTGGCGGCGGTGATTGCCGCCAAGGAGGCCGCACCCCAGCTTCCGCCGCTGGTCCGGCTGACGAGTCCCGGGGACCGGCCCCTTTCATTCGCGCAGGAGCGGCTGCGATTCCTCGCCGAGCTCGAAGGAGAGAGCGCGGCCTACAACATCCCCATCGCGTTCACGTTGCGCGGCTCGCTGGACGAGGCCGCGTTGCGACGAAGCCTCCAGCGCGTGCTGGAGCGCCATGAGGTCCTCCGGACGAACTTCCCGCTCGTCGACGGTCTGCCGGTGGCCCGGGTGGCCGACGCGGTGCTCACGCTGACCACAGAGGACCTCCGCCACGCTGGCGCGGCAAGCCTCGACCAGCGGCTGGCCGAGGAGTCCGCCCGGCCCTTCGCGCTGGACGTGGGCCCCGTGGTGCGCGTGCACCTGTTCAAGCGCGCGGACGATGAACACGTGCTCCTCGTGGCCATGCACCACATCGTGTCCGACGGCTGGTCCTTCGGCGTGATGATGCGTGAGTTCTCCGCGTTCTACGCCGCGGAGGTCCGGGGCGAGCCGCTGGCGCTTCCGGCCCTTCCCATCCAGTACACGGACTACGCGGCGTGGCAGCGGAGCTGGCTCGACGGCCAGGCCCGGGAGCATCAGCTCGGCCATTGGCGCAAGGCGCTCGCGGGTGCGCCCGCCGTGCTGGACCTGCCGACTGACAGGCCCCGGCCCGCGGTCCGGAGTCACCGGGGTGCCACCGAGCCGCTGGCGTTGGCGCCCGACGTGGCCCAGGCCCTCACCTCGCTCTGCCGTGAGCAAGGGGTGACGGCCTACATGGCATTGCTCGCCGCCTTTGGCGCCTACCTGGGCCGGGTGAGTGGGCAGGACGACGTGGTCATCGGCTCACCATTCGCCGGCCGCCGCATCGCGGAGACGGAGCCGCTCATCGGGTTCTTCGTGAACTCGCTGCCCCTGCGCATCGACCTGGGCGGCGAGCCCACGTTCCTCGAGCTCCTCCAGCGCGTCCGACGCCAGGTGCTCGACGCCCATGAGCACCAGGACGTCCCTTTCGAAAAGCTGGTCGAGGTGCTCAAGCCGGAGCGCGTGCTCGGAACCAGTCCGCTCTTCCAGGTGATGCTCGCGTACCAGCAGACGCACACCGCGAAGATGGCGCTGCCGGACCTGGAGGTCACCCCGGTGACCATCCCCAGCGGCGCCGCCAAGTTCGACCTCACCCTGACGCTGTCCGAGACGGCCCAGGGGTTCGAAGGCGTGCTGGAATACGACCGCGACCTCTTCGACGCCTGGCGCATCCAGGCGATGGTGCGCCAGTTGACGGGCTTCATCACGCGGCTGGCCGCCGAACCGCGGTCGAAGGTCGTGGATGTCGACCTGCTGGGCGCCGAGGAGCGTGCCCGGCTCACGCCTCGCGCACCGGAGGCGACACCGTCCCTTCCCCCCGTGCACGAGGTCATCGCGACCCAGGCCGCGAAGACGCCAACGGCCATCGCCGTCGACGCCGAGGACGGCACGCTCACCTACGCGGCCTTGGAGGCTCGCGCGAACGCCGTTGCCCAGGCGCTGGTCCAGCGCGGCGTCACGCCGGGAACACTGGTGGCCCTCGCCGTGGAACGCTCCGTGGGGATGATGGCGGGGCTGCTCGGCATCCTCAAGGCGGGCGCGGCCTACGTCCCGCTCGACCCGGCCTACCCCCGCGAGCGGCTGACGTTCATGCTCGAAGACAGCGGCGCGCGGGTGGTCGTCACGCAAGCGCACCTCTCCTCGCGGTTCCCGGGAACCGACGTGGTGGTGCTCGGGGACGACACCCTGGAGTCGTTCGAGCCACGGAGCGGCGCACTGGCGTACTGCCTGTTCACCTCCGGCTCGACGGGACAGCCCAAGGGCGTGCTGATTGAGCACTCCGCCCTGGCCAACCACATGGCGTGGATGGACGACGCCATGCCGCTGGCTCACGAGGACCGGGTGCTCCAGCGCACGTCGCTCAGCTTCGACGCATCGGTCTGGGAGCTGTTCGCCCCGCTGATGGTGGGTGCCCGGCTGGTGCTGGCGCCGCACGGCCTTGGCGCGGATACGGAGCACCTGGCCCGCGTGCTGCGCGAGCGCGACGTCTCCGTGCTCCAACTGGTGCCCTCGCTGCTGACGGCGCTGGTGGAGGAGCCCGGCTTCGCGAACCTCCCGGCGCTCCGGCGCGTCTGCGTGGGTGGAGAGCCCCTGCCCTCCGCGACCGTCGCCACGCTCTTCAGCCGTTCGAAGGCGGAGGTGTGGAACCTCTACGGACCGACAGAGGCGACCATCGATTCGCTGGCGCACCGGTGCCTGCCCGGACAGGTGGGCGCGCACGGCCCGACCGAGCCCATTGGCCTGCCCATCCACCGGATGGAAGCGCTCATCCTGGATGGCAGGCTTCGCCCTGTCCCGGAGGGTGTCCCCGGAGAGCTCTATCTCGCGGGGCCCGGCCTGGCGCGCGGCTACCTCAACCGCCCGGAGCTGACGCAGTCGCGCTTCATCGAACATGCCTTCCCTGGAGGCCCGACGCTGCGCATGTACAAGACGGGTGACGTGGTCCGCCGGCTTGCGGATGGCACGTTCCTGTTCGTGGGCCGCGCCGACCGGCAGGTGAAGCTGCGCGGGCATCGCATCGAGCTGGGCGAGGTCGAAGCCGCCATTGCCCGGCACCCGGCGGTGCGTGAAGCCGTCGCGCTGGTGCGCGGCACGGGTGGAGACTCCCGGCTGGTGGCCTTCGTGGTGCCCCATGCGTCCGCGCAGCGCCCCGAGCCCACCGAGCTCCGGAGCTTCGTCGAGCAGCAGCTCACGGCGAACATGGTGCCTGGGCAGTTCGTCCTCCTGGACGCGCTGCCGCTCGCGCCCAACGGAAAGGTGGACACGCGAGCGCTGAGCGCGATGGAGCTCGCCGACGCGCGCGTCACCGCCCTGGAGGGCCTGCCGCGTGATGCCCTGGAGCTGGAGCTGGTCCGGCTCTTCGAGGAGGTGCTTGGCGTGCGCGCCGTGGGCATCCACGACAGCTTCTTCGACCTGGGCGGCCACTCACTGTTGGCGCTCAAGATGAAGCTCGCGGTGGAGAAGCGCCTGGGCCGCCCGCTTCCGCTGGTATCCCTGTTCAGGAACCCGACGCCCGCGCAGCTCACGGCGGTCCTCCGGACCGAGAACGCGGCCGTCTCTCCGCTGGTGCCGCTCACCCCCGAGGCCCACGCACTCATGGCCGCCGGCGCCGCGAACTCGAACCGGACGCCGGTGCTCTACCTGGTGCCCGGTGGAGGCTCGACGCCGTTCTACCTGTTGTCCCTCGCCAGACACCTGGAAGGCGTCGCCGTGTTCGGCCTCCAGCCGCAGGGCCTGGATGGCGACGTGCCACCTCACGAGTCGGTGGAGGCCATCGCCACGTGGTACGCGGACGCCATCCTGGCCATGCAGCCCGAAGGCCCCTACTCCGTCGGTGGACACTCCATGGGCGGACACATCGCCTACGAGCTGGCCCAGGAGCTCAAGGCCCGCGGACGCGAGGTGGGCGTCGTCGCCATGCTGGATACCCTGGCGCCCTTCCCCGACGTCACCCGGCCGCAGGGCGAGGGCTGGGACACGGCGCAGTGGATGCTCCACCTCGCCGGCATCATGGAGGCGTTCTTCAACGTGAAGATCGACCTCGCCCTGCCTGAAGTGCGCGCCATGGGCGAAGCCGAGCGGCTCCAGTTCTTCGTCGCACGGCTCCAGGCCGCGGCGGTCCTCCCCGAAGGCGCGCAGCCCGTCCACGTGCAGGGCATCCTCAACGTGGCGCGGGCCCATGACGCCCTGAACTACCGGCCCCGCCGTGGACAACCGGTTCCCCTGGCGGTGTTCCGCGCGGAGGACCGCAGTGGCCCCAGCACGGCGGCGCTCGACGCGCTCGTGCAAGACGGCACGCTCGGCTGGAGCCAGTTGACGCAGCAGGCCTGCTCGGCCTACCCCGTCCCTGGCACCCACCTGTCGCTGCTCCGCGATCCGCACGCGGCGGTGCTCGCCCAGCACCTGCTCGCGCTCATTCCCAGTCCGACACCCGCCCCATGAACGTCCACAACGTCCTGAAGCTCCTGCACCTCATCGCCGTCGTGGTGTTCCTGGGCGACATCGTCGTGACGGCCGTGTGGCGGTTGCTCGCGGACAGGACGCGCGAGCCCCGGGTGATTGTCTATGCCCTGCGGCTGGTGCAGTTCACCGACAAGTACCTGCTGGTGCCCAGCGTCTTCGCGCTCGCCGCCACCGGCATGCTGCGCGCGCACCTCCAGGACATCCCCCTGTGGACGAACCCGGCGCTCGCCGCGGGACAGGTCTGCTTCATGCTGTGCGGCATCGTCTGGCAACTCACGCTGCGCCCCATCCAGGCGCGGCAGCTGGCCATGGCCGAGGCGCTCGGCGACACCGGGGCCTCGTTCGACGACTACCTGCTGCTCACGCAGAAGTGGTTCCGCTGGGGCATCCTGGCCATGGCGCTCGCCTTCGGCTCCATGGCGCTGATGGTCCTCCACTGACACGCGAAAGGGAGCCCGCCCCATTGGCGCGAGCTCCCTTTCTGGACTTCACGGCGGGCCGGAGCCGCCGCCTGGCCTCAGCCGCTCAGAACCACTTGGGCGACGGGCGACGCGGGGGAAGCGGGGAGGCCTCGGGGGCCTTCGCCGGAGCCTGCGCCACCGCGGGACGGCCGCCACCCGAACCCCTGGAACCGCCCTGGCCACCCCGGCTGGCGTTGCCACCGGAGCCACCCGAGCCCTGCGCCGAGCGGCCACCCTCGGGACGGCCCTGTCCACGGCCTCCGCCGCCAGCGCCACCACGGCCCCCCCGGCGGCGGCGCGAAGCCCCCGCGGAGTGTCCGCCTCCACCACCGTTGCCCGCGGGACGCGGCGTGCCCTGGGGCCTCCCACCGTTGCCCGAAGGACGGGCCTCCGGCGCGGCGCCGGACGCATGACTCACGGGACGCGGCGCGGGCTGGCCCGACCGGTACGGATGGTCCTCCACCACGGGCACGTTGCGGCGGATGGTGCGCTCGATGTCGCGCAGGTACGCGCGCTCCTCGGCGTCGCAGAAGGACACCGCGGTGCCACTGGCCCCCGCGCGGCCCGTGCGGCCAATGCGGTGCACGTACTGCTCCGGCACGTTGGGCAGGTCGTAGTTGACGACGTAGCTCAGCCCGTCGATGTCGATGCCGCGCGCGGCGATGTCCGTGGCCACGAGCACGCGGAGCGTCCCGGAGCGGAACTCGTCGAGCGCGCGCTCACGGGCATTCTGGCTCTTGTTGCCGTGGATGGCCGCCGAGCTGACGCCCGCGCCCTCCAACTGCTTCGCCACCCGGTTCGCGCCGTGCTTGGTGCGGGTGAAGACGAGCGCGCGGTGGATGTTGCCTTCCTTCAGCAGGTGCGTCAGCAGTCCGCGCTTCTGCTCGCGCTCCACGAAGTACACCTGCTGGCTCACCGTCTCCGCGGTGCTGGACGCCGGCGTCACCTCCACGCGGATGGGGTCCGTGAGGATGCTGCGCGCCAGGTCCACGATGTCCGGGGGCAGCGTGGCGCTGAAGAACAGCGTCTGCCGCTTGGGCGGCAGCGCCTTGATGACGCGCCGCACGTCGTGGATGAAGCCCATGTCGAGCATGCGGTCCGCCTCGTCGAGCACGAACACCTCGAGCGAGCGCAGCGACACGAAGCCCTGCTCCATCAGGTCGAGCAGGCGGCCCGGCGTGGCCACCAGCACATCCACGCCACTGCGCAGCATCTGGACCTGCGGATTCTGGCCCACGCCACCAAAGATGACGGCGTGACGCAGGGGGAGCCCCTTGCCGTAGGTCCCGAAGCTGTCGCCCACCTGCCCCGCCAGTTCGCGCGTGGGCGTCAGGACCAGGCAGCGCACCGGGCGAGCCCCGCCCGCGGGCGCCTTGGCGGACAGCCGCTGGAGGATGGGCAGCGCGAAGGCCGCCGTCTTGCCCGTGCCCGTCTGGGCCACGCCGAGCACATCCCGCCCGGCCAGCGCGTGGGGGATGGCCTTCTGCTGGATGGGCGTGGGGGTGGTGTAACCCTCTGCCTTGACGGCGCGCAGGAGGGTGTCGTGAAGCTGAAGATCGTCGAAAGTCATGGGTTCCTGACGTTGAAGTGAGCCCGCCTCCTCCCCAGGGGAGGAAGCCCGCGCAGCGCGCCCAGTCGGACGCATGTCCGGGGCGCCTGGCGGTGCGCGGTCGGGCCCGGCCGGCCGAACCGCTTTGGGAACGGATGGGAACAGGGGGTCTCCCCTACCCATTCCGGAGAATCGGCGCGGGACCCTGCACTTTCCCGTCCCGGAAGTCCCGTGAAATCAACGGCTTGCTTTCCGGTTTTGTGGCCCCTGATGGACATTTGTACAGGGTCCAGATCCTTCCAAGTCGAAAGACCCGGAATGCCCTACAGGCCCCGGGAGCCGCTCCTGGCTCCCGGGGCCGCCCTTCACCTCAGGCCCGGGCCTCCGCCGCGTAAGAGGCCTGGAGTGCCTCTGGCACCGGCTCGTACGCGCCCAGACGCATGCTGGCCTGGGCCCGGCCCTGGGTGCGGCCTCGCAGCCCGGTGACGTAGCCGAAGAGGCTGGCCATGGGCACCCGCGCGGAGACGAGCCGCACCACGCCGCGCGCCTCCATGCCCAGCACCCGCCCCCGCCGCGCCGCCAGGTCTCCCAACACCTCGCCGAGGTACTCCTCGGGCGTGGTGACCTCCACCTCCATCACCGGCTCCAACTGCTGCACGCCCGCCCTGTGCGCCGCCGCCTGAAGCGCCAGGGAGCCGGCCACGGCGAAGGCCTGGGGCGTGGAGTCACGCACGTGCGTGTCCCCATCCAAGAGCCGCACCTCCACGTCCACCAGCGGCACGCCGTCCCGCACGCCTCGGGCCATGGCCCCGGCCACGCCCTTCTCGATGGCGGGCACCAGCTCCTTGGGAATGGTGCCCCCGCGCGTGTCGTCCGTGAAGACGAGCCCCGCGCCACGCGCCGCCGGCCCCACGTCCAGCACCACGTACGCGTACTGTCCGGGCCCGCCCGACTGGCGGACGTGGCGGTACTCCTGCCGCACGTGACGCCGGAGCGTGTCGCGCCAGGCCACCTTGGGCTGGCCCACGCGGGCCTCCACGCCGTGCTCTGTCCTCAAGCGGTCCACCACTACCTCCAGGTGCAGCTCACCCATGCCGGACAGCAGCACCTGGCCGCTCTCCGGGTCCACGCCCACACGCAGCGACGGGTCCTCCGCCGCCAGCCGGTGCAGGCCGTCCTCCAGCTTCGTCAGCTCCGCGGGCGAGCGCGCCTCCACGGCGAGCTGCACCACGGGCTCCATGACGCCCAGCGACTCCAGCACCAGGGGCTCCGCCGGGTCGCACAACGTGTCGCCCGTGCGCACGCCCTTCAGGCCCAGCGCCGCGCAGATGTCTCCCGCATGGACCTCCGCCACTTCTTCGCGGCGGTTGGCGTGCATGAACATCAAGCGCCCCACCCGCTCACGCCGCCCGGTGGCGGGGTTGAGCAGGACGGTGCCGGCGCGCAGCGTGCCCGAATAGACGCGGAGGAACACGATGCCGCCCACGGCCTTGTCGCTCATGAGCTTGAAGGCCAGGGCGCAAGGCGGCCCCGAATCGGATACGGGCCGGGACACACGCTCCTCCTTGCCCGGGACAAAGCCCTCCACGGCGGGCATGTCCGACGGCGCGGGGAGGTAGTTGACGATGGCGTCCAGCAACATCTGCACTCCCTTCTTCTTGAAGGCCGACCCGCACAGCACCGGCACCAGCGTCCGCGCGAGGGTGCCCGAGCGCAGCGCGCGCTCCAGGTCCTCCGCGGTGATGTCCTCCAACCGCCCGTCCACGAACTTCTCCAGCACGGTGGCGTCCTCGTCCGCGCACACCTCGATGAGCCGCAGTCGCTGCGCCTCCACCTCCGCGCGCACCGCCTCCGGCACGGACTGGCCGTCGACGAAGCTTCCGTCCTCCCCGTCGAACATCACGGCCCGCATCCGCACCAGGTCCACCAGCCCGCGGAACTCCGAGCCCTCGCCCAGGGGCCACTGCACGGCCACCGGACGCGCGCCCAGCCGCGCCTGGATGGACGCGACGCTCATGGCGAAGTCCGCGCCCACCTTGTCCATCTTGTTGATGAAGGCGATGCGCGGCACGTGGTACCGGTCCGCCTGCCGCCACACCGCCTCCGACTGAGGCTCCACGCCCTGGCTCGCGTCGAAGACGGCGACCGCGCCGTCCAGCACGCGCAGCGAGCGCTCCACTTCGATGGTGAAGTCCACGTGCCCTGGGGTGTCCAGGACGTTGATGCGGTGGGGCACACCCGCGCCCATCCCCTGCCGGGGTTGCCAGAACGCGGTGGTGGCCGCGGAGGTGATGGTGATGCCGCGCTGCTTCTCCTGCGGCAGCCAGTCCATCTCCGTGGCTCCGTCGTGCACCTCGCCCACGGAGTGGATGCGACCGGTGAAGAAGAGGACGCGCTCGGTGAGCGTCGTCTTCCCCGCGTCGATGTGCGCCATGATGCCGATGTTGCGGTACCGCTCGATGCGTGTGTGGCGAGACATGAAGGACTCCCGTTCCCGTCGAGCAGCGAGGCTCGCGGGTTGAATTGAGGCGCTGGTTGAAATGAAGGGATGACGCCGCGAACGCCTCAGCGGCACGCACGCGCGACTCGCCGGAGGGGCACGTCAGGCCCGCTCAGGGACGCGTGAGGACGCACGAAGACGCGGCAAGAGAGAGGGCGGAGCCAGGGCTCACGGCAAACGGGAACCAGCCAACCCGCGCGCCGGAGACACCGGTCCGCCAACTCAAATGTCGAGCAGAACCTCGTGACGGGGGGCGAGGCACACGTCCGCCGCCGGCGCGAACGTGCGCGCACACAGCAGGGCGTTGAAGAAGACGGGCCTCATGATGCGTTTGAAATAAAGCACAGACACCGTGTTGTCAATCCGGGCGCGGGTGCGAACACGCGAGCCCGGAATGACAGACATGCGCGCCGTCAGGTGCTGAGCGCCCGCACGCGCGCCGCGAGGTTGTGCGTGAACAGGCGGAAGATGCGCAGCGCCGCCGCGTCATGCGTGTCCAGGTAGTGCTGGAATCCCGCGCGGGTGACGCGCAGCGCGCGGACCGCCGTGCGCGCGCGGACCTGGGCGGACACCGGGGCATCCTGCACCAGGGAGATTTCTCCCAGGTAGGCGCCAGGCCCCAGCGTGTTGAGCCGGCGCGCGTCCGTCTCCGGCCCGCTGAACACGTCCACCTCGCCCTCCAGGAGCACGAAGAGGCCGCTGCCCGGCGAGCCCTTCTCCAGCAGCACCGCGCCCGCCGGGATGAGCACCTGTCGCGCCACGCGGTACAGGTCCTTCATGTCCTCGAGCGACAGCTCTCCGAAGATGGGGATGGCCTTCAGGTAGTGGTAGCCATTGGACTCCGGCGCCGCCGCGTTCGAGGGCAGACGCGCGATGACGGCCTCGGCCTCCGCGTCCATGCCCAGGCGGCGCAACAGCCGGGCCTTCTCCGCCGCCAGCGCCGGGTCTCCCCGTGCCGACTCCGTGCCGCGCACCGTGTCGGCCAGGAGCGCCAGCGCACGCCGTGTGAAGCCCTCGCCATCCAGCAGCTTGCACATGCGCAGCACGGACTCCAGGTGACGCGGGTCACCGGAGGGAACGCTCGCGAGCGCTTCCACCTCCGCGTGCGGCTGGCCCAGCTCGCGGTAGAGCTGCGCCGCCTCGTACGGACGCCCCAGGCGCACCAGGCAGTGCGCCATGGCCTCACGCGCGCCCAGGCCGCGGTAGGCCTCCAGCGCGCGCTCCATGGCGCCGCCCCGCTCGAAGGCGGCCGCGGCGCGCTCCACCTCACCCGCGCGCAGGTACGCCTCCGCCGCGTCCACGTAACGCCCGCCCTGGACGTACAGCTCCGCCACCAGGGCCGCGGCGCCACAGCCATCCAGCAGGCGCGCGGCGCCCGAGAAGTCGCGGGCCTGGCGCAGGACTTCCGCCAGACGCTGGCGCTCCGCCACCGCGGCCTGCGCGGCCTCCTTCTGGAGCCGCTCGCGCTGGGAGCTCCCCAGCTCCTCGTAGAGCTGCGCCGCCACCTCGGACGACGGCTGCATGAGCAGCCCGTGGAACGCGCCCTCCCCCGGGACTGCTGCTCGGGGGCCTTCCAAACTCATCTCCGCCTCGGACCGCGACATCGCTCGCCTCCCCCAATTCCGGGTCACCACGAACCTCCAGGCCGGTCCACGCCGACCCGAACTTCCCGGAAGACAAGGAAATCCTATAGCACGACGGCGAGCGGAGTTCCTCGCCTCCGTCAGCGGACGGACACGAGCTCGGTGTCGAAGATGAGGACCGTGTACGGCGGAATCCGTCTGCCCGAGCCGGTGGCGCCATACCCCAGGGACGACGGGATGATGAGGCGACGACGGCTCCCCACGCGCATGCCGGCGATGCCTTCATCCCAGCCCGCGATGACCTGCCCCACGCCCAGGGTGAAGCCGATGGCGGGCCCGTTGCCGGTGGCGTCGAAGCTGCGGCCGTCCGGCAGGTAGCCCGTGTAGCGCACCTGCACGCGCTTGCCCGCCTCGGCCTGCGCGCCATCCTCCACGACGAAGGTGTCCTGGATGTAGAGCCCGCTCTCCAGCCGGGTCATCTCTGCCAGGTTCACATTGAGCGACTCCGCGTACGTCACCTTGGTCGGGTCTCCCGAGTCGGGGTTGACGCTTTCGTCGTCGCCACAGCCGAGGAGCGAGACAGCCAGGAGCATGGGAACCAGCAGGGAGCGGAGCATGACGACCTCGAAGGGGTGCGTGAACCGGGAATCGGCCTCGCGGGATGGCGAAGCCTGCCCCGGCGCGGCGGCGTGGGAAAGGGGCCAGGGGTGTGCCCATGCCGCCTTCCCGCCTGCTCCCCTGGAATCCTGGAGCGCGGCGGGAACGCTTTCGTTATGCAGGATTCCCGATGCCACGCTGGGTCAGCCTGCTCCTCTTCTTCGTTCCCGTGCTCGCCGTCCTGTTGGTGGGCCATGTCTATCTCTACCGCCGGCTCGTCCGTGACGTGACGAAGCGCAAGTGGCTGCGGCGCACCGCCCAGGGGCTGTTCGCCGTGGGCTTCGTCGGAGCCCTGAGCGCGCGGGCCATTGGTTCCGTGCTGCCCTCCGAGGGCGCCCGTCGCCTGGGCATCGTCTTCCTCCTGTGGATTGGCCTGGTCCTCTACCTGCTCATGTTCACCCTGGCGGTGGACATGGTACGGGCCCTGGCCACGTGGCGTGAGCGCCGCAAGGCACGCGCGAAGACGACGGCCCCCACCGCGCCCGCGTCGCCGGAGCGCCGGGCGCTGCTGGGTCAGGGGCTCGCGGTGGGCGCGGGGCTCGCGGGCGTGGCGATGAGCTCCTACGGCGGCTGGCGCGCGTACCACCCACCCGATGTGCGAGACATCCCCGTGCGGCTGCCCCACCTGCCGCGCGAGCTGGAAGGCCTCACGCTGGTGCAACTCACCGACATCCACATCGGCGGGGTGATTCAGCGCCGCTTCATCGATGAGCTGGTGTCCCGCACCAACGCACTCAAGCCGGACGTCATCGCCATCACCGGGGACCTGGTGGACGGCTCCGTGAATGCGCTGGGAGTCTTCGCCGCCGGCCTGGGGAAGCTGAGCGCGCGGTACGGCACCTGGTTCGTCACCGGCAACCACGACTACTACTCGGGCGCCGATTCGTGGGTCGCCTTCCTGGAGGGGCTGGGCATCCACACGCTGCGCAACCGCTCCGTGTCCATTGGCGACGGCGCGGCCTCCTTCCAACTGGCGGGCGTGGACGACTGGAGCGCGCACCGCATGGGCGAGCGCGGCTATGACCTGGACGCGGCGCTGCGCGACGTGCGGCCCGACCGCGCCTCCGTGCTGCTGGCGCACCAGCCGTCCAACTTCGACGAGGTGGCCCGGCGCGGCGTGGGGCTCCAAGTCTCAGGGCACACGCACGGCGGACAGATGTTCCCGGGCAACCTGATGGGCGACCTCATCTGGGGAGACCGCAACGCGGGCCTGAGCCGCACGGGCGACTCACTCATCTACGTCAGCCGGGGTTGTGGCTTCGTGGGCCCACCCATGCGCGTGGGCGCGCCCCCGGAGATTGCCCGACTGGTGCTGCTGCCCGCGTAGTCCCCCGGGCCGCGTCAGCCCAGCGACATGTCCAGCACCAGCGCGAGCACGAAGCCCCACATGAGGCCGGTGGTGGCCTCGCGCTCGAAGCCGCCGCGGTGGCTCTCCGGAATCATCTCGTGGCTGATGACATAGAGCATCGCCCCGCCCGCGAAGGCCAGTCCCCACGGCAGCAGCGCGGAGCTGAGTGACAGGGCCAGGAGGCCGAACAGCGCTCCGACCGGTTCCACCAGGCCGGTGAGCAGCGCCAGGAACGCGGCGCGCGACGCGGACGCCCCCGTGGCCCGCAGCGCCAGCGCCACCACCAGGCCTTCGGGAATGTTCTGCGCGCCGATGCCCAGCGCCACCGACAAACCCAGCTCCGGCTGCGGCGCGGCGAAGGACACCCCCACCGCCAGCCCTTCCGGGAAGTTGTGCAGCGTCATGGCCAGCACGAACAGCAGCGCGCTGTTCCACTTCGCGCCGCCATGGCCCTCGTGGCCCTTGAGCACGTGTTCGTGCGGCATCAGGTCGTGCCACACGCGCAGGAACAGCCCACCCAGCAACACACCCGCCGCCACGCGCAGGGCCGCCGAAGGCCCGTCATGGCCCTGCCCTCTCACCAATTCCATCGAGGGGATGACCAGTGAGAAGGACGTAGCCGCCAGCATCACGCCCGCGCTGAAGCCCAACATCCGGTCCTGCGCCTTCCGGCTGAGCTCCGAGGTGACGAGCACCGGCAGCGCGCCCAGTCCCGTCGCCGTGCCCGCCAGCAGGCTTGCCACCAACCCCGCCCCCATGCCTTCGATGCTCCAATGGTCCACGCGTCCGAGGTGCCTCCGCGCCCAACACTAACGGCCTCGCCCTCCGGGGCAGGACAGGATGTTGCCGCCGTTCGCAACCCCGTGACTTTCCAGAGCTTTCCCCACCGAACCTCGAGAATCACGACCGCCGGAAACACTTTCGCAGGTGGCCCGTAGAGGAGTCGGGTGATGCGGAGCCAAACGGACGAAGCACTCATGGAACGGTTTCGCGACGGAGCACAGGACGCCTTCGAGGACCTCTTCGCGCGGCACGCGCCGCGGGTCCAAGGCTTCCTGGCCCGGATGGTGCGCAATGGCGCGCTCGCGGAAGATTTGCTCCAGGCCACCTTCTTGTCCGTCATCCGCTCGCGGGGCCGCTACGAGCCCGGCACCCGCTTCACCCCCTGGCTGATGACCATTGCCGCGAACGCCGCGCGCGACGCGCTGAGGCATCAGCGGCACGTCGACGCCTATGCATCCCAGGAGGACACCGCGACGCCCGCATCCCCGGCGCCGGATGACAGCGACCCGTCGCTGCGCAGGCACCTGCTGGACGCCTTGCAACAACTCCACCCGGACCACCGTGAAGCCGTGGTGCTCAGCAAAGTGGAGGGCTGGTCCTTCGAGGAGATTGGCGCGCTGCGGGGCATCAGCCCTGGCGCCGCGCGGCTGCGGGCGCACCGGGGCTACGAAAAGCTGCGCGAGCTGCTGGGCGAGCTGGAGCTGGAGGTGGCGCGATGAAGCCACCGATGGACCTGGACTCGTTGCTCACCCAGACGCCCGCGAAGGACAGCGCCGCGCTGGAGCGCGTGCTCGCCGCGGCCCGGGGTGAACTGGCGCTTCGTCGTCCTGTGCGGCGCTGGCGCACGCAGGCCGTCGGGTTGATGGCGGCGTCGGCGGGACTGGGCCTGCTGGCGGCCGGGGTGATGCTCGCGGTGGGCGCGGTCACCGGCTCCCTGCTCCTGGCACGCGCGCCCCTGCTGGCGATGCTGGTGGGAACCAGCGCGGTGTGCGCCTGGGGCGCGCTGTCTCCCAAGGGACACTGGATGCGCCGGCTGGGCGTGGGGCTGGCGGTGGTCAGCGCGGCGGCCCTGGTGCTCGCGCGGGGCACGCCGCACAGTCCCCCATCGCTCCCGGGCTGGGTCTGCACCGTCAGTCACCTGGCCATTGGCGTGGTGCCGCTGGTGGTGGCGTTGTTCGCGCTGCGCGGGACCTTCTTCCAGCCGCTGCGCGCCGTGGTGGCGGGCCTGTCGGTGGGCTCGACGGGCGCGCTGCTCGGAGAGCTCGCCTGTGAGCAGGACTGGCGGCACGTCCTCTCCCACCACCTGCTCGCATGGGTCGTCATCACCGTCGTGCTGGTGGTCATCTCGAAGTCGCTCAAGCCCCGTTCCTACGCGCCATGATCCAGGACCCCTCACTCATCATCTGCCATGACGTGGACGGCGCACCGGTGCGCATTGGCGCGAAGGTGAAGGTCGTGCCGCACTCCGAGGATGGCACCATCAGCCAGCGGTTCCTGGGCCAGACGGGAATCGTCGTGGGGCTGGTGTTCGACGACCCGGCCACGCAGTACCCCGATGACCCGCTCATCCAGGTGCTCGTCGAAGGGCTGGGCGAAGACCTCTTCTTCCCGGAGGAGCTGGAGCTGGCCCCGGAGTGGGCCCGCAACCGGATTGCCCAGCACCGTCAGGCCGTGCGAACCGGCGGCCGGAGTTCGCTGGAGCGGATGCCCTGACGTGGTGGGACCCGCGTCAGCGCGTCCCCGGCTGCGCTCGCGCGAACGCCACCGCCTGAGAAATCGCCTTGGAGCTGGGAAAGAGGCTCCGCGCCCGTTCCTCCACCTCCAGCGCCGCCTCCAGTTGTCCCTGCGCGCCCAGCGCGTGAATCCACCCCGCCCACGCTTCCTCCAGCAAGGCCATCGCGGCGCTGGCCGCGGAGGAGAAGGCGCGCTCCGCCTCATCCGGCGCCTGTCGCACCGAGACGAGGAAGTGTCCCAGCGCCAGCAGGGGCTCGGGGGCCCCCGCGGAGACGTCTGACGCGGAGCGGAGCACCTGCTCGGCCTCGGACACCGCGGCCTCCGGGTCCGCCGCTTCGTGCCGGCCAACCAGCAACGTGCGGCTCAACGACAGGAGGTTGGGAACGAACGCGGGACAGCTCTGCGCCAGCGCGCGGTACGCCTCGAGCCGGTGACCGCCCTCCAGCGGCTCCGCGTTCGCCAGCTTCCACTTCCTGCGCAGCTCCTGGGGGGACACGTGCTCGGACATGTCCGCACCCTACGCCTCCGCCGCGCCGGAGTGGGAGCCGGCAACGCGCCTCAGTAGGACGCGGTGATGCCCCAGTGCAGGCTGGAGTACGTCTCCGCCGCCACGCCGCCCTCATCCCAGCCCAGCTTCGTGCCGGCGCCGGAGAACGTGTCCTGGAAGCGGGACAGACGGAAGCGGACCGAGTAACCGAAGGGCCCCCAGATGTCGCCCCCGACGCCCAGCTCCGCCTCCCAGCCGAAGCTGGACACCGACGTGCCGTAGTCGCTGACCTCCGCGTCCAACGCCGCGCTGCCGGCACCCAGGCCCTTTCCCGGCTTCGGGCTCAGGAAGAACTGACCCGCGCCCTCCAGCCGGACCCAGCGCAGCAGCAGCACCGACACCTCCAACCCCACGGCGGGGAACAAGCGGTGCGTCCCGGTGAGCGGGCTGTTGGAGGACGCGTCCACGTCGAAGGCGCGGGTGAGAAGGCCCGCGCGCAGCCCCGCATGGCCCAGCAACGCGTTCGCCTCCCCCATGCCGAAGAAGTAGCGGTACAGCGCCTGCGCGGTGAGCACCGAGTCGGTGGCCACCGCCTCGCGCGTGGTCGACCGGCCGGCGTCACTCTCCAGCGTCACGTTGGTGGAGGAATAGCCACGCCGGTAACCCAGCGACAGGCCCAGGCCGCGCAGCAGGGATTCGCTGTTCGCCAGCGGCAGCAACTCCAGATCGGCGGCGATGCCCAGGTACGGCACCGACGACGCATAGCTCACCGTGTCCCCCAGGCGCTCGTTCGCCGGGAGCCGGTCATATTCGCCACAGGACTTCACGCCGGGCCGCGCGCAGGCGTTGCGCCACGTCGTCGTGCCCCCCAACGTCAGCCGCGCCAGGGGCGGGCGCGCCGGCGCGTCTCCCACCGTGCCGCCAGAGCCCGAATCCAGCGCCACCTCCAGGAATGGGGCCTGCCGCCGCCGCGCATCTCCCTCCACCTCCCGCACCACGACGCTCGGCTTCGCCGGTCCCGAGTCCTTCCGCTCCGCGGCGGCGGCCAGGGCCTGCGGCGAGGCCAGTGCCACCGCCAGGGCACACCACAGCCCCCAGCGAACCATCGAGTGTCGGGCGGTCGTCATTCCCCAGGGAGGTTCACCCACCCCGTCGGGGAAGTCCAGGCTCGGCGGTTCTCCCGCCGCTCAGGCGTTGAGCGTCGCGGCGGGTCCCATCGCCGGCGCCGCGGGAGCCATGCGGGAGGAGGCGGGCTCGGACACGGGAGGCTCCGACGTGTTCTCGTCATGGGCCGACAGGTGCTCGGCGCGGCCGATGCCCAGGAAGTCCCGGCGGTAGATGCGGACCATGGCCATGAAGATGGAGGCGATGAGCGGCCCCACCAGCAAGCCCATCATCCCGAACACGGCCAACCCGCCGAACATGGACAGGAAGACGAGCAGCGGGTGCAGCGCCATGCGCGAACCACACAGCCGGGGCCGGATGACGTTGTCGATGCTGCCCACCAGGAAGGCGCCCCAGGCCAGGAGGAACACGCCCTCACTCACCTGGTTGGCGGCGATGAGCACCACGCCAATGGGCCCCCACACCAGGGCCGTGCCGCCCACGGGCACCAGCGCCACCAGCACCATGGCCGCGCCCCACACGCCGGCATGCGGCACCCCCGCGATGAGCAGCCCGACGAAGCCCACGGCGCCCTGGATGAGCGCGGTGACGGTGTTGCCATAGATGATGGCGTAGGCGACGTCGGTGAACTCGCGCGCGAAGGCCTCGAAGTAGCGCCTGTCCAGCGGGATGAGCCGCATGACCTCGGCCACCAGCCGGCGCCCGTCGAGGAAGAAGTAGTACATGGCCACGGACATCAGGAACAGGTTGATGACCAGGTCCGTGCCCGCCGCCGCCACGTCGCGCAGCAACGACGCGCCGCCCGTCATCGCGGCCAGGAGCGCCCGCTCCGTCTCCGCGCTGTCCACGTCCAGCCGGAGATAGCGCTCCAGGCCCAGCGGCAGGCTGGCGAGGAACGGGTGACGCAGGTGTTGCTGCTCCAACAGGACCTGCGCCTGGCCCACGAGCTGAAACACTTCCCGCGCCACCATCCACCCAACCAGCGCCAGCGGCGCCAGGATGAGGACGAACACGGTGACGGTGGACACCCCGGCGCTGAGAGACTTGCGGCCCCCCAGCTTCTGGCACAGGGAGTCCTGCACCGGCATGAACAGCACCACCAGGAAGCCGCCCAGCAACACCGGCATCAGGAACGGCAGCAGAATCCTGGAGAAGAGAATCAGCGCCAGGGCAAAGAGCCCGGCGAATACAAAATTGGACCACCGCCTCGAGTCAGCCACCGAACGCCGCCCTTGCCCAACGTAGGAACCGGCCGTCCCACCGGGAAGTCCGGCTTCCGTCTCAAGGAGAACCAAGTCATGACTTCTGGACGTTTCGCCCCCTTCTTCGCCGGGTTGCTCCTGCTCACCACCGGAGGCTGTGGCGGAGAAGCGCCCCGCTGCACGGACTGCCCCGCGGTCGAAGGCCGCTACCGGCTGCAATTCGACACGAGCGCGGGCGTGCCTCCAGAGTGCGCGCTCCTGGGGGTGGAGGTTCCCACGGGTGAAGTCCTGGACATCACCCGCTCGGGCGAAAACCTCACCAGCCGGCTGGCGGGCGTCCCCGTCCGGGGCACCATCACCTCCCAGGGGACCTTCCTGATGACGGGAACGGGAGTGCCCTCGGCGAACCGGACGGACACCCTGACGCTCACCGGCAGCTACCTGGCGCCGCTGGCGGATGGCGGGACGGCGTCCATCAACGGCGTCCTCACGGGCAGCTACGTGCGCGCGTCCGACACGGGGGGACAGCGCTGCAACGTCAGCAGTCCGTTCTCGGCGACCCGGGACTGAGCCACGGGCCGCACGAGCACGGTCGAAACGACTACTTCTTCTTCGACTCCGCGGCGGCCTTGGCCTCGGCCTTGTTCTTCTTGGCCCGCTTCTTCCAGGCCTGCTTGATCTTCATCTGCACGCGACGGTGCTTGCTCTTGCTGCGGGCCATCTTTGACTCCTGTGCTCCGTACGGAGACGTGAAAAGAGGGGCTTAACTATCAGAACCCGGCGGGCTCCCGGAAGAGGAACCCTCGGGCCCCCCCGGCTCGCCGGTGTCGTCCGGTGCCGGACGGGTCGGAAACGGGATTCCCTCGGCGCTCCGGACCTGGGTCGGCCGGGCGGTGGACACCTTCACGTCCCCCTCCCGGTCCTCGTTGCTGGGCCGCTCCTTGGCCGCCGGGGCGCTCGACTGCTGGGGGCGCTTCTTCACGGACGCGAAAATCGGCTTGTAGGCGTCCAGGAAGCGCCGGACCTCGTCCAGGGGGAGCGCCGGGCAGTGGTTGCCGTTGGCGCCCGTCATGGACGTGGCCATGCACATGGCGTTGAGGATGGCCTCCTCGGTGGCCTCCATGACCGCCTCATAGAGGGGGTCCAGGCGCTGATCCAGGAGGAGCTTCAGCTTGTAGACCATCTTCTGGGTGCGCCGGGGGATGATGTTCGCCGTGGAGAAGCCGACGACAATCTCCCCTGAGCCGTGCGCCGCGTAGCTGCCCACGCGGCCAATGCCCAGCGCCACGCGCTTGCAGAGGCGGTTGATTTGATGGCTCAGCAGCGGCGCGTCCGTGGCCACCACCGCGATAATGGAGCCGTACGTCTGGCCGCGCTTGGGCGTGCCCTTGAACTTCTCCGCCAGCACCTCGCCCACGGGAAGGCCGCCCACCCGCAGGTTGTGCATCTTCCCGAAGTTGGACATCACCAGCACACCCAGCGTGTAGCCGCCCAGCACCTCCGGCAGCTTGCGGGACGACGTGCCGATGCCGCCCTTGAAGTCGCACGTCACCATGCCGGTGCCGCCACCCACGTTCCCCTCGGCCACGGGGCCGGTGGAGGCGTTGTTGATGGCCTCGAAGACATGCTCCTCGCGCACGTGGCGCCCGGAAATGTCGTTGAGCCAGGAATCGTCACACTCCCCCACCACGGGGATGATGACATCGTGCTCGTCACCGATGCCGGGGTAGCGGTCCACCAGGTAACGCGCCACGCCGTCCGACACCGCGCCCACCGCCATGGTGTTGGTGAGGAGGATGGGCGTCTCGATGAGGCCCCACTCCATGAGCTGCGTCATGCCGGCGACCTCGCCCGCGCCGTTGAGCACGAAGCCGCCCCCCGTCATGCGCTCCATGAAGATGTTCCCCTCGTTGGGGAGGATGGCGGTGACCCCCGTGCGCACCGGACCGTGCCCGGGACGAAGCGGGCCCTCGCCACGTATCAACGTGCTGTGCCCGACGAGCACCCCCTCCACGTCGGTGATGGCGTTGAACTTGCCGGGCTTGAAGCGCCCCAGCGGCAGGCCCAGCTCACGGGCCCGGACGCGCGGCCCAGTCTCCTCGGGGATGTGCACCATAGAGGGGGGACACTAACCGACGACTCCCCACAGTCAACCACTCCAGCCGGCCCCGCCCGCCCCCTCGAAGAGGAGGCACGGGACGGGGCGGCCAGGGCGTCGCGTGGGGCTCAGGCCTTCGCGTCCACGCGCGGAACCGGCTCCGGCGCTGGGGTCGCCGGTGCGGGGGCCGTCGCGGCGACGGGGTGCGCGGCGGCGGGAGTCCCCTCCTCCAGGGGCACGCTCTTGCGCAACACCGAAGCAGGGTGCTCGCTGGCGGCGCGGCGCGCCTCGCGCTCCTTGTAGCGGCGGATGGCGGGGGCCATGATTTCGCCGATGAGCCCCCGGTAGTCCATGCCAGCGCCCTGGGCGATGAGCACCAGGTCGCTCCAGCCCGGCGTCAGGCCCGGCAGCGGGTTGCACTCGATGAAGTAGATGCGCCCCTTGTCATCCATGCGGAAGTCGATGCGCGCGACGTCGCGGCATCCCAGCGCCATGAACGAGTTGCGCGCCGCCGTGCGCAGCCGCTCCAGCAGCGCGGGCTCCAGCTTCGCTGGCGCGTCGTAGCGGATGCGGTCCGTCCAATCCAGCTTGTGCTGGAAGCTGTAGACGGGGTTCTTCTCCTCCCGGTCCAGGAAGACGATCTCCATGGGCGGCAGGACGCGGGGACGCCGCTCGCCCAGCAGGCCCACGGTGAACTCACGGCCGCGGATGTACTCCTCGATGAGCGCGGGCTGCTGGTACTTGCCGGCAATCTCGCGCACCACCTCGCGCAGCTCCGCCTCGCTGTGGCAGACGCTCTTGGTGACGACGCCCTTGGAGCTGCCCTCCGCCACCGGCTTCACGATGAGCGGGAAGCTGGTGAACTCCTTGTTGAGGCGCTCCTTGCCCGTCGCCATGAGCTGGAAGTTGGGCGTGAGGATGCCTGCCTGCCGGACAATCTTCTTCGCCAGGCCCTTGTCCAGGGCGATGGAGAGCGTGGCCGGGTCCGAGCCCGTGTACGGGATGTCCAGCAGCTCCAGCAGCGCCGGGACCTGGCTCTCTCGGTTGCGGCCCTTGAAGCCCTCCGCGATGTTGAACACCACGTCCAGCGGCGTGCTCGACAGCACCGAGGGAAGCTCGGCCGTGGCCTCCAGGTCGATGACCTCGTGGCCCCACGACGCAATCGCCTCGCGGATGGCCTGGAGCGTGTTCGGCGAGTCGTACTCGGCCTCGCTGTCCTCCACCGCCTCCGCCGTGGCCGTGGGCTTCACGCGCTTCACGTTGAAGCTGAAGCCCACGCGCAGTGGACCGCTCTTGCGCGCCGGCTTGCCCTGGCGACGCGACGAGTCCTTGATTTTGTACCGCTTCGCCGCGCTGGTGATGATGGAGTTGATGACCCCATCCAGGTGCAGGCCGTCCAGCTCCGCCGCCGCGTAGATGCCCGCGCCCGGCTCCAGACTGGGGAGCGCGTTGATCTCCAGGAAGTACGGCACGCCCGCGTCACTGAGGCGCACGTCGATGCGGCCCAGGTCGCGGCAATCGAGCGCCCGGTACACCTTCTGCGCCATCCGCCGGACGTCCTCCGCCGTGCGAGGCGGAATCTGCGCCGGGGCGCGCACGCTGACCATGCCCTCCCGCGACGTCTTCAGCGCGTAGTCGTAGATGGCGTACTTGCGGCCCTGCGTGACGGCCGGGTCGATGACGTACTCCACCGGGGAGAGCACGCCGTCGTAGTCATTGTCCACCGACTCCAGGAACGGCACGGCGAGGTCGCGGCCGGAGATGTACTCCTCCACCAGCACGCCGGACGGGTACTTCTCCAGCGCGGCGGCCACCTTGGCGCGAACCTCGTCCAGCGTCTCCGCGATGGAGTCCTGGCTGATGCCCTTGGACGAGCCCTCGAAGTTGGGCTTCACGATGACAGGGAAGCGCAGGTTCTCCGCGGACAGCTCGCTGAGCTTCTCCACGTACTGCCAGCCGGGCGTGCGGATGCCCTGCTTGGACAGCACCAGCTTGGTGAGCTGCTTGTCGAGCGTCACCGCCAGCGCGTACGCGTCCGAGCCCGTGTACGGGAAGCCCAGCTCGTCGAAGAGGGCCGGATAGAAGGCCTCGCGGAAGCGGCCGCGGCGGCCCTCGGCGGTGTTGAAGATGAGGTCCGGGCTGTAGGCCTCCAGCCGCGCCACGGTGCGCGAGGCCGGGCCGCTCACCTCGAAGCGCTCCAGCCGGTGGCCGATGCGCTCGATGGCCGCCGCGAGCGCGTTGACCGTCTCCTGCGTGTCGAACTCCGCCTCTTCTTCCAAATCAGACAGCCTGAGGTTGTGGGTCAGCGCGATGCGCATGGGTACCCCCTTCGCTTCCTGAACGACGAGCGTCCACGGCGCACCTTCGCCGCGGACATGAGCCTGCCGGAGGCGCGCTCATGCGCGACCGGCGTGCGAGCTGCAACGGTTACGCCCGCGACGACCTTCCCGTCGACCACCTGCGTCTGCGCCCAGGTGTCGCCCAGCCGCCAGCCCAGCGGATCCCTCAGCACGCACCATGCTTCCACGCTGCCAATGACAATGAGCCCCGCGGCCGCGGCCACCGTCCCATGCGGCGCGGGCATCATTCCCAGCAGCACGATGAGCGCCAGCGGCGCGTTGCGCAGGGTGCTGTCGCGGTGCCGCGCCGCCGAACGCGTGGGCAGATGCATCACCTTCACGCCGAAGATGCGCTTGCCCACGCTCTGGCCCTGGAGCATCCCGTCCGCCAGCAGCAGGAACAGCAGCGCCACCACCGCGCCCGCCGCGCCTCCCACGACGTACAGGCCCCACGCCACCGACACGTCCACCGCCCGCGCGCCGCCGCGCAGCCAGAGCGAGGCCTTGGGATAGGGCGATTCGGGTTTCGCGTCTCCGGACACCAACCGCAAGGCGCGGCCACCCCCTTGCCGGCTTGCCGCCATGAACACGCGGCTTCGCGGGGTGCTCACTCCTCCGGCTCCAGCGTGAGTCCTTCCTCGCGCGGCTCGGGCTCATCCAGCCCCGCCAGACGCGCCAGCCGTTCGTGGGCGCTCAAAGGAGAAATCATGGGCGCGGCCCACTCGACGTGCTCGCGCGTGTACTCGGCCGCGAGCGCCGCGGTGGGACTGCCCGTCTCCGACATCCGCATCAGCCGCCCGCGCGCCGCGTCTTCATCATGCCTGGCGGGGCTGCCCTGGCGCGTGAAGAGGACGAAGGCCATGGCCGGGCGCTTGGAGGACTCGCGCATCGCGAACTGGATGCCGTCGAGGTTCCAGCCCTGGGCTGCCCACTCGTTGAGGGTCCGCTCCAGGGAGCCCTCGTCCACCGTGGACAGCTCGACCACTTTGTACTGCAAGGGTCCCGGGGGGGTGACACCGGCCGCGCGACCGGCGCCGGACCGCTTCTTCGCGGTGGACCGGCGTTGGGGCGGGGGCTTCTGGGACTTTCGTCCAGGCCGCTTTTTGGTTGGCATCGTGCGACGCACATTTGGACGCAACGCGCGCGGCGGATCAAGACTCAACCCGCCGCGGGTCCGCCCGGCTGTTGCCTACAGGAGCTTCGCCGCCTCCAGGGCGTGGTAGGTGATGATGAGGTCGGAGCCGGCGCGCTTCATGGACGTGAGCGTCTCCAGCATCACCCGCTCGTAGTCGATCCACCCGTTCTGCCCGGCGGCCTTGAGCATCGAGTACTCGCCGGACACGTTGTAGGAGACGACGGGCAGCTCCCAGCGCTCGCGCACGGCGCGGATGACGTCCAGGTAGGCCAGCGCGGGCTTGACCATGATCATGTCCGCGCCCTCCTCCACGTCCAGGGCCACTTCCTTGAGGGCCTCGCGGACGTTGCCGGGGTCCATCTGGTAGCCCCGGCGGTCACCGGAGGTGGGCGTGTTTTGGGCGGCCTCGCGGAACGGCCCGTAGTAGCCGGACGCGAACTTGGCCGAGTACGCCATGATGGGCAGCTCGCCGAAGCCCGTCTCGTCCAGGGCGGCGCGGATGGCGGCCACGCGGCCATCCATCATGTCCGACGGAGCGATGATGTCCGCGCCCGCCTTGGCGCAACTCACGGACATCTTCGCCAGCAGCGGCAGCGTGGCGTCATTGACGACGTGGCCGCCTTCCAGCACGCCGCAGTGGCCGTGGTCGGTGAACTCGCACAGGCAGACGTCGACGATGACCTGGAGGTCCGGCTCGGCCGCCTTGATCTCCTGGATGGCGCGCTGGACGATGCCGTCGTCGGCGTAGGCCTGGGTGCCGCGGGCGTCCTTGTGGTTGGGGATGCCGAACAGGAGGACGGCGGGCACGCCCAGCTTCCGGGCATGCCTGGCCTCGGCGACGACGTGCTCCAGCGACAGGTTGAAGATCCCCGGCATGGAGACGATGGGACGGCGCACGTCCCGGCCTTCCACGACGAAGAGGGGGTAGATGAAGTCGCCCGGGTCGAGGCGCGTCTCGCGCACCATGTCACGCAGGACGGCGTTGCGGCGCAGGCGGCGGGGTCGGTGGATGGGATAGGCCATGGCGGTCGCCGGTATAAACCGGCGGCGCCGCGCCTTCATCGTTTTGGGGCCCCGGCCCGCCTGCTCAGCCTGCGACGAGCCTCCAGCTCTTCTGATGGTTCCGAGCCTCCCGGGCGTGCCGCAGGGCGCGGCGCTCGGCGATGTCCGCTTCGTGCAGGGCGCGGGCGTAGCGCACGCGTGCCGCCTCCGTCCCGGTCGCCAGGTCCTTGTCGGCCTGCTCCAGCTCGCGGCGGGCATCCAGCAGCTGCTGTGCGATGCGGTCCTCGTACGTCATGTCTGGTGCTCCTCGTGGCTTGAGTGTGCCGCCGGCCGATGCATGGGCCGGACCGTGGAGCTCCAAAGAATCTGCAAGCCGCCAAGTCCCCGGAACAACGAGCTACCGCGGCGCGGCAGGCACCGCAGGCGTGCGAAGCGGCTTTCCCACGGGCGCGAACGGAGCGCCGCAGGGCACGGCCAGGAGACCGTTCCGCCCGTCCGGACGACCGTCCGGCAACCTGCCGCAATGGATGGACCGTCCAGTCGTCTACAGTCCCGACCGTGACAAGCCAGGCACCCGCCATTGAAGTGAGGGGATTGAGGAAGACGTACCATCGGGCCTTCCGGAAGGGAGGCAACGAGGCCCTCCGAGGCATGGACCTGACGGTGCCGGAAGGAAGCGCCTTCGGCCTCATCGGCCCCAACGGTGCGGGCAAGACGACCTTCATCAAGAGCATCCTCGGCATCGTCCAGCCCACGGAGGGGTCCATCCGGGTGCTGGGGGGCTCGCCCGAGGACCCGCGCATCCGCGCCCGCATCGGCTACCTGCCCGAGCGCCTGCACCTGCCCGGCACCTGGACGGCGCCCGCCTTCCTGGCGACGGTGACGCGGTTGAAGGGCCTCCCCGTGGACCCGGCGGTGAACCTGCGCCTCCTGGAGCGCGTGGGCCTGTCGGACGCGGTGGGCCGGCGCATTGGCGGGTACTCCAAGGGCATGCGTCAGCGGCTGGGCCTGGCCGCGGCGCTGGTGGGCACCCCTTCCCTGCTGGTGCTGGACGAGCCCACGGACGGAATCGACCCCATGGGGCGGATGGAGGTGCGGCGCATCCTGCAAGACGAGGTGCAGCGAGGCACGACGCTGTTCCTCAACTCCCACCTGCTGGCGGAGACCGAGCGCGTCTGTGACCGCGTCGCCATCCTCGCGGGAGGCCGCGTGGTGCGCGAGGGCCGGCTGGAGGACCTGGCGCGCGGCGGCGTGCGGTGGCTGGTGCGCTTCGCCCCGGGCGCCAACACGGAGGCCCTGGTGACGGCAGGCTTCGTCCGAGGCGTCGCGGAGGGACACTACGTCGTCGAGGCGGAGGACCCGGCGGCGCTCAACCGGGCATTGGACCGGGCGCGCGCGGCGGGGGCATTGATGGTGGAGCTGCGGCGTGACGGAACGGACCTGGAGTCGGTGCTGATGGGAACTGTGGAGGCCGCGGCGTGAAGCCCGTCCTGGGAATCGCGGGCTACGTGCTCCGTGAGGCGATGTCGCGCAAGTTCATCCTGGCGTTCATGGTGGGCATCACCCTGGTGCTGACCGTGGTGGCGCTGAGCTTGCGCATCGAAGTGGTGGACGGAGCGCTCGCGGCGTCTCGGCTGTTCGGCGAGGAGCTTCGCTCGAGCATCCGCTCCGTCGACGTGGCCCTGCGGCCCGTGTACCAGGCCGCGGCGTTCCTGGTGTTCTACGGTGGCATCCTGTTCGGCATCGTCGCGTGCTCGGACTTTGCGCCGTCGCTGATGTCACCCGGGCGCATCGAGCACCTGCTGGCGCTGCCCATCCAGCGCTGGCACCTGCTGGCAGGGACCTTCCTGGGCGTGATGGCGCTGGCGCTGGGCGGGACGCTGTATGGGACGACGGGGCTGGTGCTCATCTTCGGCGTGAAGGCGGGGTACTGGACGGCGGGGCCGCTCATCGCCGGATTGCTGGCGTGCGTGGGCTTCGCGGCGGTGTACGCGGTGATGCTGACGGCGGCGACGCTGGTGCGCAGCGCGGCGCTGTGCGCGGCCTCCGGCTTCGTCTTCCTGGTGGGAGGAATCATCGCCGGCTACCGGCAGCAGATGACGCCCTTCTTCGAGGAAGGATTTGGTCGCGAGGCCTTCAAGGCGGTGACGCTGGTGTTGCCGCGGCTGTCCGCGCTGGCCGTGGCCGCGGGCGACATCGCCGCATCCACGCCGCTGGAGGTGCGCTCGCTGGGCTTGCTGTTGCTCGGTGTGCTGGTGTTTGGATTCGGAGCCTTGGCGGTGGGGTTCTGGCGTTTCGAGGGAAAGGACTACTGACATGGACAACCGTGGACGCCGCCGGGTGTGGCTCGTCGTGGCGGCGATGCTGTTCGTGGTGGCCGCGGTGTTGATGTTCACCGGGCAGGGTGAAGAGCCCGCCATGGAGACGCCCAAGGTGGAATTCCCCCGGCGGATGCGGGCTCCCGAGCGGGAGCGCGCGGAGCGGCGCCGGACGCATGTCCTGCCCGTGCAGGTGGACGCGGGCACGCAGGAGCGCGCGCGCCCCAGGGACCCCCTGCTGGCCGCCCTGCCCCGCGGCGAGGGCAAGACGGCGGTGGTCATCGAGGCGAACGCGCTGCGGCACTCGCCCATTGGTGAGCTGCTGCTGGACTGCCTGATGCGGGACGGCGGCAAGCGGCTGGAGGAGCTGCGGAACCTCAGTGGCGTGGACCCGCTCCAGGACCTGGACCGCCTGGTCATCACCGATGAAGGGATGATGCTGTCGGGCAACTTCGGCAACGCGAAGTTCAAGGAGCTGTTGGGTGAGCGCGTGTCCATGGACTACGGCGAAGGCGCCCGGGTGTACGAGCCGGGCGACATGACCGTGACGCGGCCGGATGGGACCACGGCGCGTGGCCGGAGCGAGGCCGCGGTGGCGACGTGGAACAACGAGCTGCTGGTGATTGGCAAGTCGCCGGACGAGGTGAAGGCGGTGGTGGACCGGGTGGAGGGCCGCGGCCCGGACGAGCCGCCCGCCATCTCCGAGGGCAGCACCTACGGGGAGATGTATGGCGTGCTGTCCGTGGACCAGCTCGCGCGGCTGCTGCCCAAGGAGCAGGCGGAGCTGGCGGACCGCATCCGCCGGGTGGCCCAGAACGTGGAGCTCCACGTGGACGCGAGCGGCGATGTGGCGATGGTCGCCGAGGTCCGCGGCGCGAATGGAGACGAAGTCACGGACCTGGGCAAGACGCTGGGCGCCGCGCTGAGCATGGCGCGCATCAAGGCGCAGGCCGAAGGCGAGAAGGACCTGGCGCAGCTGCTCGACTTCGCGCGCGTCCAGCCGGATGGCACGTCCTTCAAGCTGGAGATGGCGGTGCCGCTCGACGTCATCAAGCAGCGCCTGGCGTTCTGCAAGGAAGAGCGGGGTGCGGCGGAGGCGGCTGAGCGATAGGCCGGGAGTCGTCGCTTTCGCGCTGTCCATGACGCCCCCTGGCCTTCTCGCCTGGGGGCGTCGTCGTTCCTGGAATCAGGGCTGAAACGACACGCCCACGTCTTCCTGTTCGCGACGGCGCAGCTCCGCCGCGGCCTTCGCCGCGGTGAACAGCCGGCCCCTTCAGCCGGCGCCGAGGAATGTCCGTACATGGGAACAGGGCGTTACCCGGCCGCTCTTGCTCACCGCCCCATGACAGAGACAGTCCTCGCGGCTGGCTTTCCCTGAAGAATTACACACTACAATGACAGGCGCCAATAGAACGGACCCTCACCAGGGCTCGATCGCGACATCCACTCCCCTCCCCCGGGCGCACCCCAGCCGTTTGTTTGATATATCGTTGCGCGCTGCCGCTCTCAATTCCATGCGAGCACAGCCTCCTCAAGGGAGAATCCACATGCGCATCGTTTCGAAAGGGGCCCGTGGCCTTTCCGCACTGCTTGGCGCGGCGGCCCTGGCATCCATCGGTTGTGGTGATGTCCCGGACGCGTCGGAGAGCTCCCAGGCCGAGCTCCTGCAGACAAGCGCGCCTCTGGATTGCCTCTCCTCCATCAAACCGGAGCGGGAGCTGCTCATCCAGGATGCGGCAGTGCTGAATGACCCCGTGCGTACGGCCTGGTCCGGAGCGATGCCCAACGTGCACGGGGCCGCGGACGGCGCGTGGAGCTTCGGCCGACGACTGGCGGAGATGAGCGGCGACGTCGCTCCCTCCGAGTTCGTCCGCGACGGGCTCCAGCGGGGTGCGGAACAGGACGCGGTCACCCGCGCGCTCGTGCCCAAGCTCCTCGAAGCGTGGCCAAGACTCGCGGATGGAACCCTGGACATGACGAAGGCGCCGCTGCGGCTGAAGGCCATCGTCAACCACGTGGACACCCACAATTCGGAGCGGCACAGCGCTGGCGAGGGCCACCTGGTCTTCGATGCAATCGATGCAGACGGCAAGCCACTGCCCCTCACCGCCACCCTCGTGTACGACCTGCCGGCATCCAAGCCCTCGGACGCGCTCCACTGGGCCCTGCAATGGCATGCACTCGCCACGCAGACTCCGGGTACGGAGGCATTCAACACCACCCTCCAGGCCGTCACCGACCGATTCACCGCCGCCCCAGGCCGGCTCCAGGTGAGCACGACGGAATCGGTCCTCGACTCAGTGCGCTCGAAATCCACCGACGCGCGGCGCCTCGCGAAGGACTTCGGAAACCTGCTGTGCACCGATAGCGCAGCCCCTACCGTGACGCTCCTCTCGCCGAGCCCGGGCAGTGCCGTGCGCGGCACCATCACGCTGACGGCGAGCGCCTACGATGACGTCGGCGTCACGCGCGTGGACTTCTTCTCAGCGTCCACCCTCATCGCCTCCGACACCCAGCCCCCTTTCATCGTGGACTGGGACACGACGACGTCCCCCTCCGGCACCCGGGCGCTGACAGCCCAGGCCTTCGACGCGGACGGCAACATGGGCATCTCCGACCCGGTGAGCATCATGGTGGACAACTTCGCTCCCATCATTCTTTCGGGCACGCCACAGTACAACCCGCAGACCCTGAACTATGTGCGCGGCAACATCACCGTGGGCTGGACCGTGACGGACCAGTCCCTCTCAGGCGTGGTCCTGGCCGAGTTCTTCCAGGAGGGGTACCTCAAGGGCTCGCTGACGAGCCCCACCAGCCTTGGGTACACCTTCGCGTGGGACACGCGGGTGCTGGCCAATCGGTCCTACAGCCTGACCCTCCGCGCGACTGACAGGGCAGGCAATGTCGCGACGCACACCCGTTCGCTGATCGTCGACAACGCGCCGCCCACGTCCGTCCTGACCGCACCGGCCAACGGAGACGTCGTCAGTGGTGTCGTCACGCTGGCTGCCAATGCGAGTGACAGCCAATCGCTCTACTACGTCGCCTTCGAGATCGACGGTGTCATCCAGACGCCCTATTCGACCACCGCGCCCTTCACCCGGACGTGGGACACGACGGGCAAGTCCGGCACGCACGTCATTGTCGCCATCGCGTATGACCGCGTGGGCAACAGCCAACGCAGCAACGCCGTGACGGTCACCGTTCCGTGAGCCACACGCGGGCACTGACGCCCCGGTAGCCCCCCGGGTCTCACCTTGGCCGGGTGCCCCGTCGCAGGGCCGCGCCAGACCTGCTGGCGCGGCCTCTCTTCGGTCGCGATAGGGATGGCTCTTCACCCGTGAAGGTTGGAGCCGCCCCCCCGCACAGATCCCAGCGGGCGCTGCTAACGCACTGGGCTCTTGCCTTAAGTGGTGACGTCAAACCACTCTTCAGGCCAGGGGGGCTGGATACGAGCTTTCGGAAGCCATCGGTCCACCAAGGTCTTCATCCTCGCCCAGTTCGTCCGGTCACGCTGGCTCCGACGCCGGAGCGCCCGGTACCAGTGCTGACCGACCTGAGTTCGGAATCGCCCCATGGCGTAGAGGTCAAGTCCCGAATCGTGTGTAGGCGATCCGGAGGGGCTCGGGGGAGGTCGCTCCTCGGAAGCATCAAGCAGCGGCGGTGTCAGGGGTTGAATTCAGCAAGGATATGTCGAGGTAGCGGCGGTCATCCCAGACGCCGGTGACTTCGAGGGCGCCTGCTCGCGCTGCGCGCACTGGGCGCGGAGCTCTCCTTCAAGGTCCGGGGCGTGTCGCTGCTGGAGCGGGCAAAGCAGCTCGGGGACGCCGGGCTGATGAAGGAGCTTGAGGCCCTATCGGGCGCGCCCGCTGGGAAGAAATCCGCCACGAAGGCGAACACGGGCCCGGACGTGACCTCCGTCGCGCAGGTGCTGGCGGACGTGCACGTCACCGCTCAAGGGGCCGTGGTGGTGCTGGCGGCGACGCCGCACCCGGATGCCGACCATGGCTACGTCGCCGGGGACGACCTCTGGGACTTCAATAACCGGGTGAAGTGGAACCAGCCCTGGACCGACCAGGTCTGGCTGGCTCAGGTGACAGTGGACGAAAACGACGTTGACCACTTCGAGCCCACCTATGATGTGGACTTCAACCGCCTGCTGACCCACGACGGCAAGGGCTGGACGCGCACCAAGCTGCCCAAGGCGCTTCCCTACGGCTACGTGGCCTCCACCCGCCGAGACCTTGGCGCGCCCTGGGGCCTCACGGGGTTCGGCGTCTCCGTGCTCGCGTTCGACGGCGGGCCGGCTCACGGCCGAGGGAAAGGACCTGTGCTTCGAGCAGGTGGGCAAGGAGCAGAATGGGCTCCGCGGACTGCTGTCCCACGCGGGCACGCTCTACGCATACGGCAACGGCGGTCTGTTCGCGCTCCAGGGCAAGGCCCTCGTCGCGCGACACGCCAGCCGACTCCCGCTGAAGGGCGCGTGCGCGGACCCCGACGGAAGCCTCTACCTGCACACCGACGCACAGGCGTTCCACCTCCCTGCCAAGGGCAAGGCTCGGAAGCTCTCCCTCCCCAAGGGGCCAGTGCACTCACTGGCCCTCTTCCGCAACCACCGCTTCGTCAGCCTGGGAGACCGCGTCCTCCGGGTGGACGATGACTCGAGCACGTCGCTCACGATCCCCACGCCGGCCCCGGGCTTCCCGTGCCTCAAGGTCGCCGGTGACAGACTCTGGGCGGTGTTCCCACACCATCTCGCATTCACCTCCGACGGCAAGTCCTTCTGCTTTGGCTGTATCAACGCTCGCCCGGCCTAACTCGGCGAGATGCCACTTTCGACCGGCGTAGCCTTCAGCTGGAAGATGCGGCTTTGGGCGGCGGGGCACGGGGAGCCTTCGAGGTGGCGAGGCTGGGTCAGTCGCTTACGACCGCGAATCGTTCCTGGACCGGCAGGCTGGCTTTGGGCGCCACCCCGAGAAGCTTGCGCATGGCGGGATCGAGGTCATCCCATCGCGCTAGTAGGTTGGCAGCGAAGGTGTCGCCGCCCACCAAGGTGATGCGCTTCTTGCCCGGGGCGACAGCTTCCTTCTCTGCGTGCGAGGTGAAACCGCCGAGGGAGACGATTGCGCCCTGCTCGTCTACTCCGAGGGCACCTCGCGTCTTGAGCACCACCTCAATGCCCACGTCGTTCTTCGTGCGCTTCACCTGGATGCGGAGAAAGACCGACGCGAGCCCTTCGGCGTCCAGCGTACCAGCTACGTCGATTCCCCCGTCAGAGACGTAGGGACCGGGCGCAGCTTCGAAGCCGATGGACCGCAGGTAGTCGGCAACGAACTGCTCGAAGTCCTTTGGGTGAAGGGCGTGGAGGCGATTCAGAACGTGGCTCACCACGTCGGCCTCGACAGGCTTCGGTCCCTCCGAGAGCGACCCCTCACCGAGCAGGGCTCGGACGTAATCGGCCGCCTTCTGCAGGCTGTAGACCGTGGAGAGAGAGCCAAGCGAGTTGAGCAGGGGCTGGGGAAGACCCTTGCGAGGTACGTCCAGCAGCCACTCCACCTTGCGCCGCTGTCGGTACGGGCACCCGTCCTTGGGGCTCTCCACGAAGAGGAAAGGGCTCGTCACACGCCCGACGTACACGAGGCCTTGCGGCGTGTTGGGAGTGAGGATGACATCCCCCACCTTGATGTCCCGTGCGAATCGGGCGACCTGACCAGCTCCCACGCTCGCCCTTACACCGGAGACCTCATACGCATCGGTGTAGAGGCCGAAGAGCTTCTCCCACGCGGGGTCCTCATCCGGTGCAGTCGCGTACCACGTCAGATCACCCAACTCGTGCCACTCGATGGCGACAAACCCGCCCTTGCGCGCGGCTTCAGCGTACTGACCACCGGGCCCCACCCGAACACCCCAGAATTTCGTCAATTCGGCCTCCCAATCGTCGCGCATCTTACTCGACGCGGAACCGGAGGCGCTCAACACAGAGAGCGCAGGTCTTCGGATCTTCGGAGACAGGCGGGCCGCGCGCGCGTTCGCCATCCGAACATGATGGGCTCTAGCGCTGTGGCATGTCCCCCACTCCCCCCGCACTCACCAGCGCGTCCACATCGAAGTCCTGTTGCAACGCGCGCGCGAGCTGAACAAGGCGAGCCGCTGCGGCCAGCCCATCTGCCACCTGCGCGCGTTGAGCCGCGAAATCCCCAGCACCATTCACGGACGGCGCGCGGAGCCGAATGGCGGCTGACTTTCCAGCCAGCACCATCTGCATGTCGGCGTCCAGCGAGGGACCCCATTTCTCTTTCAAGTGGCTGAACACCTTTGCCCCGTCGGAGACCTGAAGGTCCACATCCCCGCGCCCCAGCTTGTGGACGACCACGAAGCGCCGGTTGACTCCCGAGGGCCTGAACGCGGGCCAGTCCGACCCAGCGGGCTTCAAGCCCGGGTCTGGCATCTCCAGTTCGGGGTGCTTTGAAGCTGCGTACTCCCAGTAGCCGAGCCAGAAGGCCGTCACTCGGTCGTCAGGCTTGAGCGTGTAGCCCCTGCGGTTCTGCTCGATGCCCTCGCGGAGCATTCTCGCGCGGTACGCGCCGCGTACAGCGTCGCTGACGTGCTGTGCCATCCACGCGGCCATCACCTCGTAGCTGATGCATGCGTCGTAGGACTGCGCGTCGGTGGAGCACTCAAGGTAGCGCTGAGGAGCGACGAGGCAGGTCTTGAAGTCCGCCCACCGGCCTTCCTGCACACCACGGGCTCCGCGCTTCCGGTAGCGCGCGCCTTGCGCCGGCTGAGGAGGAGCATCGACCTTGTTCTCGATAAGGATCGCGGTGACTTGACCGTCAACCTGCTCGATTTCGAGGACAAGGTCGGACTCACCAAGCGTGACATCAGACACGGAGTGGGAGCAGCGCCCTGTCCCACCACTTGAGAGCGCACCGGCCGAAGCCTGCGTGGCGAACCACTCAGCGAACTCCGGCGACACGTTCAGCTCCTCCAGTAGGAGGAGGTCGATGTCGCGTTCCTGAACGGATTCGATGAAGTGGGCGTGCATGGGGCGCTCTCATGCTCCCGGCGCGGCAAGCGTTTGGGTGGAACGCCTTGCCGCGCCGCGAGTGGCCTCAGTATGGCAGCATCCGGAGCCGTCCTCCGTCTGGAAGCCGCGCGGCCCACAGGCCGTGGCCGCCAGGACCATCACGAGGAAAGGCCACAAGCCTCGAGCGCGTGAAGCCACCGTGGGTGCCAGGCTCCGCCCCGGTCCAGCGCACATCGACCAGACCCCAGCGGCGAGCTGAACAAGCCGCCGCCGCTGACTGAGACGCAATCCGGTCGAGCGCGCACACGCCCCAATGTGACGGCTCAGGTCTCTTCCTGAACCATCACGTTGACGGGTCGGGGGCGGTCAGCGGTCGTCCCGTCCCCCACCTGGCCGAGGCTGTTGCGCCCCCAGACCCAGCCGGCCCCCTCCGGACTCATGGCCGCCGTGTGGAAACGGCCCGCCGTCACGGTGAAGACGCCCGTCAGCCCCTCCACCCGCACTGGCGTGGAACGGTCCGTGGAGCCGCCATTGCCAAGCTGGGTACCCGAGTTGTTGCCCCACGCCCAGAGGGTGCCGTCCTGCCCCACGGCCACCGTATGCGCATACCCGGCGGCAAGCGCACGGACTTCCGTCAGCCCCTGCACCTGCACCGGCGTGGAGCGGGCCGTGGAGGACCCATCCCCGAGCTGTCCCCAGAGGTTGTAGCCCCAGGCCCAAACGGTGCCGTCCTGCCGCAAGGCCACCGTGTGGAAGTAGCCCGCAGCGATGGCCTCGACGCCCGTCAGCCCCTGCACCTGCACCGGCGTGAGGCGGCGCGTGGTCGTCCCATCTCCCAGTTGACCGAGATCGTTGAAGCCCCAGGCCCAGACAGTGCCGTCCTGCCGCAACGCCACGGTGTGGAGAGAGCCCGCGCTGATGGCCGTGATGCCCGACAGCCCCTGCACCTGCACCGGCGTGAGGCGTTGGGTGGTCGTCCCAATCCCGAGCTGTCCCCAGGAATTGCGTCCCCAGGTCCAGACGGTACCGTCCTGCCGCAAGGCCACCGTGTGGGATTCGCCGGCGGAGATGGCCGTGACGCCTGTCAGCCCCTGCACCTGCACCGGCGTGAGGCGTTGGGTGGTCGTCCCGTCCCCCAATTGGCCGTTGGAATTACCACCCCAGCTCCAGACAGTGCCGTCATGCCTGACGGCCAAGGTATGTGAAAAGCCCGCGGCGATGATGGCGACGCCCGTCAGCCCCTGCACCTGCGTCGGCGTGAGACGGGACACGGTCGTCCCATCCCCCACCTGACCGGAGGTGTTGAGGCCCCAGGTCCAGACGGTGCCGTCCTGCTTCACGGCCACCGTGTGGGAATCACCCGCGGAGATGGCGGTGACAGTGGCGCGCGTCAGCCCCTGCACCTGCACCGGCAGGAAGCGGTAGGCGAGCGGTCCGCCCCCCAGCTGACCGTAGGTGTTGAGGCCCCAGGTCAAGAGCGTGCCATCGTGCCCCGCGGCCACCGTGTGAAAGCCACCCAGGGCGATGGCGCTGACGTCCGTCAGTCCCTGCACCTGCAGCGGCGTGAGGCGTCGGGTGGCCGTCCCGTCCCCCAACTGGCCCCAGGTGTTGTCGCCCCAAGCCCAGACGGTGCCGTCCGCCCGCACGACCACCGTGTTGGACGAACTTGTGACGATGGAGGTGACGTCGGTCAGTCCCTGCACCTGCACCTGCACCGGGGTGAAGCTCCCGGAGGTCGTCCCATCCCCCAGCTGGCCGGAGCCGTTGTCGCCCCAGGCCCAGAGGGTGCCGTCCTGCCTCACGGCCACCGTGTGGGCGTTTCCTGCGGCGATGGCGGTGACGTCCGCCAGCCCCTGCACCTGCACCGGGGTGCGGCGGTGGGTCGTCGACCCGTCCCCGAGCTGTCCCCAGACGTTGTAGCCCCAGCCCCAGACGGTGCCATCCTCCTGCAAGGCCACCGTGTGGCCACTGCCCGCGGCGATGGCGGTGACCCCCGTCAGACCCTGCACCTGCACCGGGGCGAGGCGGGACGCGGTCGTCCCATCTCCCAGTTGGCCGTAGGTATTGTAGCCCCAGGCCCAGACGGTGCCGTCCTGCCGCAAGGCCATCGTGTGACTATTGCCCGCGGCGATGGCGGTGACCCCCGTCAACCCCTGCACCTGCACCGGCGTAGAACGGTCCAGGCGAGTCCCGTCCCCCAACTGCCCCCAAAAACCGACGCCCCAAGCCCAGACAGTACCGTCCTGCCGCAAGGCCACCATGTGTGTGTCACTCGCGGCGACGGCAGTGACGCCCGTGAGTCCCAGCACCTGTACTGGCGTGAGGCGTTGGGTGGTCGTCCCGTCCCCCAGTTGCCCCCTGGCGTTATCGCCGCAGGCCCAGACGGTACCGTCCTGCCTCACCGCCACCGTCTGGCGGGCACTCGCGGCGACAGCGGTGATGCCCGTCAGCCCCTGCACCACCCCTGCTGTCTCTT
>NZ_VHLC01000041.1:0-72065 GCF_006547355.1 Myxococcus sp. AB036A
CCGCCCCCACCCTCATCGAAAGCTCGCAGTCCGCCCATCAGGTATCGGCCGGGCAAACGGTCACCTTCCACGTCACCGGAAGGGATGACCTGGCGTGCCCGCTTCAGTTCTCCTGGGACGCCAGCTCGGGCACCCTGGGGAGCCCGGAGACCTCGGCCGCGACGAGTGATGTGACATGGACAGCTCCGCACTGCGTGCTCTGGAGCTCCGAGGTCACCATCACCCTGACCGTCACGAACACCGCCCGGCTCTCCGCCTCCAAGTCCTTCACGGTGTCCGCCCCGCGATGCCCGGGCCCCGTGGTCTCGGGGGGTGTCTCACACTCGCTGGCCATTCGTGGCAATGGCACCCTATGGAGTTGGGGGCACAACTCCTTCGGCCAGCTCGGCGATGGGACGAACGCCACGCGCCACGCCCCCGTGCAGGTGCCGGGGTTGACCGACGCTACGGCCGTCGCAGGGGGCCACGCCCACTCGCTGGCCTCACGCGCCGACGGCACCGTCTGGGCCTGGGGGCTCAACGGCGGCGCGCTCGGTGATGGGACGACCTCCATCCAGTACGCCCCTGTGCAGGTATCCGGGTTGACCGGCGCCATCTCCGTTGCCGCGGGCTCCAGCTTCTCGCTGGCCCTGCGCGCCGACGGCACCGTCTGGGCCTGGGGGATGAACGGGAACGGCGAGCTCGGCGACGGGACGACCACCGATCGCCTGACCCCGGTGCGAGTGTCTGGCTTGAGCAACATCACCGCGCTCGCCGCGGGCACCGGCCATTCACTGGCCCTGAGCGCCGACGGCACCGTCTGGGCCTGGGGACTCAACTTCAATGGCGAGCTCGGCGACGGAACGACCGTCAGCCGCCCCCACCCCGTGCAGGTGCCCGGGCTGACCGGCGTCATCGCCGTGGCCGCGGGCATGTACCATTCGCTGGCCTTGCGCAACGACGGCACCGTCTGGGCCTGGGGATGGAACCTGAAAGGTGAGCTCGGTGATGGGACGACCACCCAGCGAGAGAACCCCACGCAGGTGCCCGGGGTCACGGGTGTCATCGCCGTGGCCGCGGGTGGCTACCATTCGCTGGCCCTGCTGAGCGACAACACCCTCCGGGCCTGGGGCGAGAACGAAGATCGGCAGCTCGGCGACGGGACGAATACCGACCGCCATACCGCCGTACAGGTCTCCGGGCTGACCGGCGTCACGTCCGTCTTCGCGGGCGGCGGCCATTCACTCGTCCTGCGTAACGACCAGGCGGTGTGGGCCTTTGGCTCCGATGTTTCCGGCCAGCTCGGAGATGGGAACCCGCCATCCGGCCACGGTCCCGTCCAGGTCTCCCTGCCGTGACACCGTGAGGGAAGCCGGTGCCCGGCGGTGGAACCTCGAGTCCGCCGCCGGTGCCCCTCCGGCGCGAGGTGGCGCACCGCACCGTCATTCAATGAGGCGTGGCGGGGGCTCAACGACTGACGAAGGCCTTCTCGATGAGGAAGTCGCCGCGCTCGTGTGAGTCGCCTTCCTGAAAGCCGAAGCCTTCGAGAATGGTCGCGGTCTCCTTGATCATCTCGTGGCTGCCGCAGATGACGACGCGGTCGTGCTCGGGGGAGAGCGGCTTCGCGCGAAGCAGGTCGGTGATTCGGCCCTGATTGCGGAACGGCTCGCGCGTGACCGTCGGAAAGTACGTCAGCCTCTCGCGCACGAGTTCACCGAGGTACGGGTCGTTCGGCAGCACCTCTTCGAAGAACTTCGAGTACGAGAGGTCGCTGACGTGACGACAGCCGTGCACCACGGTGACGCGCTCGAAGCGCTCCCAGGTGTCGGGGTCTTTCACCATGCTCAGGAACGGCGCGAGGCCGGTGCCGGTGGCGAGCATCCAGAGGTGACGGCCCGGCCTGAGGTTCGCGACGGTGAGCGTGCCCACCGCCTTCGTGCCCACCAGCACCTGATCGCCCGGAGCGACCTTCTGAAGTCGCGAGGTGAGCGGGCCGTCCTGGAGCTTGATGGAGTAGAACTCGAGCGTGTCGTCGTAGTTCGCGCTCGCCATCGAGTACGCGCGCATGAGCGGGCGGCCTTCGACCTCGAGGCCCATCATCACGAACTGACCGTTCTGGAATCGGAAGCCGCTGTCACGCGTGCAGACGATGGAGAAGAGACGGTCAGACCAGTGTTGCACCGAGAGCACACGCTCGGTCGTGAAACCAGTGGCCATGGTTCAGACTAGCTCCTTGTGAGTGGTGCCCCCATTGCCATGTGCCCGCCAGGCTGTCCTCCTTTTGCCAATGTATTGGCACAAGGCCAACACGCTGGCGCGCGGGTCATTCGCGGCGCCATGCCACCGCGGAAGGCACCACTGCCCGGCCCACGTGAGGGACCGGGCAATGGCGGAGAGGGCTAGAGGCCGTCGTGGTAGCAGAAGCCGTGGCCGCGGTCGAAGCCGCCACCGGGGAGCGCGAAGTTCATGTAACCCAGCTCATCGCCCGGGCCACACTCGGAGCGGGCGCGGTGGTAGGGGTAGCACTCGCCCTTGCCGTCGCGGTTCAGGTCGGCACACACACCACGCGCGCCCTCGGTGCCACAGTAATTCGCGAAGCCCAGGCTGCAGATCTCACCCGTCAGCGCGGGGTCGAACGTGAAGCCGTTCTGCTCGAGGACGGACTGCTCGGTGCACAGGCCGTACACGCCGCACATGGTGCCGGAGGGGCAGCCGGGGTTGGGCGCCATGAAGTCACACGTCTTGAGGCACTGGGCGTTCTCCGACAACAGGTCGGTGCAGGCGAAGCCCTGCTCGCAATCCGTCGAGGCCAGTTCGGACTCGCTCGCCGCCGCGGTCTTCGTGCAGGCCTCTCCCTGGACCTTGGCCCCCAGCGCGCGCTCCAGCGTGCCGTCGGAGGCGACGTAGTCATTCGGGACGCAGGTGGTGTCCGGCAGGTTCGCCGTCAGCGAGCCCTGGCGAGGGTCGCACCCGTCCTGGCGCACCGTGTTCCACGTCGCGAAGCGAATCCACCGGCACTCACCGCCCGGCACCACCGCGCTGCCCCAGTACGGCGCGTTGAGGGGCGGGGCATCCACCGACTCACGCAGCGTCACGTTCGTCAGCGCGCCAAGGGTCTGCTGCGGCGACACCTTCACCGCGAGCAGGAGCGTGCCCGCGTCGGCGACGAAGAACTTCTCCGCGGGCGAGCCCTCATCCTGATAGCCGAAGACGCAGCGATCACAGGTGAAGGTGTTGCCTCCACCCACGGACAGGTCATACACGCCAGGCGCCGTGTTCACGTCCAGGCGGATGCGCGCCGGGTCCGGGAACGCCGGGTCGCCAAAGTTGTTGAAGTGGCCGCGGTACGTCGGCTGCGGGGAGTACATCGTCGGCGTCAGCCCGATGCCGTTGGCCAGCTCCCCCATCGTGATTTCGGTGCAGCCCGCGGGAGGTTGGAGCTGCTGCGCCTGCGCCTTCACGGCCTCGATGGCGTCCTGTTCGGGCGCCGGCTTCTGCGCCTCCTGTCCACAGCCCACCAGACCGGCCAGCAGCACCGCGCTCCACCTCATTCCCTTCACGTTCGCTGCCTTCGCAACAGGGAACGACATATCGTGTCTCCGATTCCTCTCAGACGATGTCTGAGTTTCTCTGCCCGGACGCGCCGGGGCTTGGTGAACGCAAATCCAATTGATGTAGGTGAAGCAGCGCTTTGGCCGTCAACGGGCGAGATGGATGCTCGAAAAGCAGGGATGCCGGCCTATTCAACATATTAGCGAAATCCCGTCGCAAGTCGAAAACCATACCAAGCTCAAGGAGGAGGACTGTTGCAACGGGATTGAAAAAGGCCGTTGGGGGATGACACGCGAGCTGTGCGCCGGACCGAACGCCCCTTGGAGCACTCGCCGGCCCGAGTTCTGCTACGTGCCCGAGCCCCGGGCCCGTTGCCCTGGTGAGGTCGCGAGCAACCGCGCCACGGCATGGAACACCGCGGCCGCATTGGCCGGATGCCTCACGTACGCCGCGGGATTCAGGTAGGAGAGCCGGCCCACCAACGAATCCGGTCCGCTCACGTTCACCATGACGCTGCGCGTGCCGATACGGGCCGCGGACGTGAGGCACGGGCGAGGAGGCGTTCGGGAGCATCCGGCAACGTGATTCGCAGCACCAGCATGCGGCCCCAAGAGGGTGGTGTACGCCTTGGGGGTGCGTGCGCCCGCCGTGCCCAGGAGCCGACCACGCCGGAGAACGGCCACGTTCTCGTCCTCCAAATGTCATTTCAAGACATGGCGGATATTTTGAGCTAGCCGTCATATCCACGCTTCCACGATTCAATCAAAAACGACGACTGAACCATGAATACACGACGCAGCGCGCCGCCCCAGATGCGGCGGAGACGGGACGCGTCGCGCAGGCGCCAGACACCTCGGACCCGCCAGATGTGCAACTGACGATACATTTGCAACGCGCAGTCGCCACACAAACAGTGCGGGCCATCCGTCGGAGCAGCTGTTCCGCTTTCTCAGCGCTCCGCGGCGTGTATCGGCCCGGATTCCCGTTGAAATGCCCCGTTCCAGCACGAGCCAGACACCCCTGACCCACTGCCGCGTCGCACGCTGCGAGTGAATCAATTTGTAATCAACGACGCTCCTGCTAATCGTGTGTAGCAACTTTGCGAACAGGCCGTGACGAATGCGGTCCTCGTGACGGGCGCGGCGCGCCCGGAGCGACGGTCCCATGGGGGGACGGGGTCCTGCGCGGGAAACCGGCAGTACAGCCCTCCATGGTGGTGGGCTACCTGCCTTGGAAAGGTGGCACGCATGACTCGTGGTGCATCGCTGAAGAGCAGTCGTCGGACCGTCGCTCCCACACACGACCGGAAGCGTGGCGTGATGCTGGGTGCGTTCCTGCTGGCGGGAGCAGCCTCGGCCGAGCTACCGGACTACACGTTCCAGTTGCAAGCGCGCACCAACCTGGCCGTCAACACGGAGGAGGGCTCCTACAACGTCGAATTGGGCAGCCTCACCTCCGGCGGCAGCTATTTCGTTCCCATCACCGCGGACCGGCAGCTGGCCTTCCAGCTCGCCATCACGCTGGAGGGACGTCCGGGCGTCTGGTACGGCCAGAACGGCGAGGGCGGCCGCATCTACCTGCTCCCTGACGGCCTGGGGCCGGATGCACGCCTTGGCGAGGTCAGCCTCAACTCGCACCGGCAGTTGGTCTTCTCCGTCACCGGGACGAATGACGCGTCGAAGAACGGCATCTACGTGCTGAACGCGGACGAACCCGATGCGCCGCCGCAGATCGTCCGCTCGCCGCTGGGCTCCTCCAGTTGGTCCAGCCTGGTCATGAACGAGGCGGGGCAGATGGCCGCCCGAGTCACGCTGAGCACGGGATATGCCTACGTGCTGTACACGCCCAATACGACGGGCGGCTTCGACGCGAAGGTGCTCGCGGCGGAGAAGTACGTCGACCCGGGCTACCCCTACACGTTCCTCTACTCCCCGGGCGTGAACGACCTGGGGCAGATCGCCGCGGCGGTGGACCTGCAAGCGCCCACCTCCAGCGCCTGGTACCAGGAGCTGCGCATCTTCAACCCGGATGGGACGTCGCAGGTCATCGCGGACACGCGCGGGCACAACCCGGACTCCAACATCTTCCGCTTCGCCGCCGTGCAGCCCGCCATCAACAACCTGGGCCAGGTGGCCATCCAGGCCACGCTGCTGGAGGCGGCTGGGCGGCAGAGCACCGCCATCCTCCTGTGGGATGGCAACGAGCTGAAGGTGGTCGCGAAGAACGGAATGGACGTGCCGGGCGAGCCCGGCGAAGCCATCGGGACGGTGGAGGTATTCCCGCCCGACATCAACGACCGCGGACACGTGGTCTTCCGGGCCACGCGCAAGTCGGACGGGTTCCGCGCGGTGTGGGTGGGTGACGGCGAGAACTTGAAGCGCGTGGTCACCGAGCACGACATCCTCCCCTCGGACAAGGGTGACGCCCGGGTGGACCAGGAGACCCCCTCCAACCCGGTGTTCTCCGGCATGCCGAGCATCAACCGCCACAGCGACATCAGCTTCGGCGTGGGCCTGGCCCCGCCGGAGTCGGACCAGGTGGAATGGGGCACCGCCGTCTACATCGCCCAGTCCTCGCTCTGGACGCCGGACGCCCCGGACGCGGGCACCGACCCCGAGCCTGACGCCGGCACCGAGCCCGACGCCGGCACGGAGCCCGACGCGGGCACCGAGCCTGACGCCGGCACGGAGCCCGACGCGGGTACCGAGCCTGACGCCGGCACCGAGCCCGACGCGGGCACCACCCCGCCGGACGCGGGCCCGGGCACCCCCGAGCCGCAGCCCAACCCGGAGTCGGACAGCGGCTGCGGCTGCCAGTCCACCTCGGCCGCCGGCCTCTGGCCCTTCGCGCTCGCGGGCCTGGCGGGCCTGACGCGCCGCCGCTCGCTGAAGCGCCGCGAGCAGGCCCCGCGCGACTGACGCCCTCTCCTTCCCTTTCGCGGGGGCGCGCCCGAAGGCGGCGCGGCCCCGCAACCACTTCGCAACGTCGGGGGGCGCGGCCTGTCTGGGTCGCGCCCCCTGTTGTCTCTACCCTCCTCTCCGGAAGAACGATGCATCTCAGGAAGCAGTGGCTCACCCATGTCCTGCTGGCGTCATGTCTTGGCACCAGCGCCTCGGCCGCTCCACGGTCGAACTTCGACGCCTTCCTCGCGCGGCCCGGCAGCACACCACTCGCCGTGGGCGATGAGCAGGCCCATGCCCGCGGCCTGCGAGTCGAGCACACGGAGGCACGGCTCGGCGTCCCCTCCGTCCTCTGGACCATGCAGTCCGGCCCGGGCCTGCAGACCGCGGCCCGAGCTGGCACCCGCCCCGAGGACGCGGCGCGCGCCTACCTGGGCCAGGTCGCGGACCTCTACCGGCTGAAGCGGGAAGACGTCTCCGCCGCGCCGTTGCAGTCCGTACACCAGACGGGCAAGGGCGCCGTCATCGTGACCTTCCGCCAGGCGGTGGATGGCGTGGAGGTGTTCCGCAGCGAGGTGAAGGTGGTGATGACGCAGGCGCTCGCGCCCGTGGCCGTCACCGGCTACCTGGCGCCGAGCGAGCTCACCCTCGCGGCCCGGCAGCGCACCGGCGCGAACGCCTTCCAGCGCTCCGCGGCGGACGCCGTGGCGGCGGCGTACTCGGACCAGAGCGGCACCCCGCTGGGGGCGCACGCATTCATCGCCGTGGACTCCCGCGGCGGCTACACGCTGTTCGACTTCGAGCCCGGCGTGCGCACCGTGATGCCCGGCCAGCTCGTCGTTCCCGCACGCGCGAAGAAGGTCTTCTTCACCCTGCCCGACGGCCTGCGGCCCGCCTGGTACGTGGAGGTCAACGCGGGCCCCAAGAACAGCAAGGACTCGGACTACACCTCCTACGTCATCTCGGCCACGGACGGCGCGGTGCTCTTCCGCAATGACCTGCGTGCCCACACTGCGGAGCAGACGTACCGGTACACCGTCTGGGCGGAGACGGCCGCGCCGTACCTCCCGTTCGACGGCCCCCAGGGGTCCGCCGGCTCACCCTACCCCCGGCAGGAGCTGGACGGCTACGACGCCCCGCTGGACGTGGCGCCCAACGTCGTGGAGCTGCGGAACAGCCCCTTCTCGCGGAACGACCCGTGGCTGCCCGCCAACGCCACGCAGACCGTGGGCAACAACGTGGACGCCTACGTGGACCTGGTGGCGCCGGACGGCTACCAGCCAGGCTCGGACCTGCGCGCGGACATCACCGGTGAGCGCGCCTTCGACTACGTCTACGACCCCCACCGTGCCCCGGGCTCCAGCATCGAGCAGATGAAGGCCTCGGTGGTGAACCTCTTCTTCATCAACAACTTCCTGCACGACTGGTACTACGACGCGGGCTTCGACGAGGCCTCCGGCAACGCGCAGATGCAGAACTTCAACCGTGGCGGCATCGAAGGTGACCCGCTGCGCGTCGAGGGGCAGGACTACAACGGCCGCAACAACGCCAACATGGCCACGCCGGCGGACGGCATCTCGCCCCGCATGCAGATGTATGTCTTCGACGGCCTGCCCATCCTCCAGGTGACGGCCCCCGCCTCGCTGGCCCGCGGCTACGTGAACGGGGATAGCCGCTTCGGGGCCCAGGAGTACACGCTGGACGGTCCGGTGCGGGTGCTCGCGCCCACGGGACGGACACTCGGCTGCACGCCCTTCGAGGCGGGCACGTTCGCCGGCCACGTGGCGCTGCTCGACCGCGGCTCCTGCGACTTCATCACCAAGGCGCTGAACGCGCAGAACGCCGGCGCCACCGCGGTCCTCGTGGCCAACACCAATGCCGGTGAGGGCCCCCTCTCCATGAGCGGAGACGACGCGCGCGTCACCGTGCCCGTGGCCTCCATCTCCCGGGAGACGGCGGACCTCTGGAAGGCGGAGGTGGCCGCCAACGCGAGCACCCTCCAGGTGCGCCTGCACCGCTCCAAGGACCTGGACCGCGACGGCACGCTCGACAACACCATCATCGCCCACGAGTGGGGCCACTACATCAGCAACCGCCTCATCGGTAACGCCAGCGGCCTCACCAACAACCAGGGCCGCTCCATGGGCGAAGGCTGGGCGGACGTGCACGCGCTGCTGATGATGGTGCGTGAAGGGGACGACTACGCGCGCGGCGCCTACGCCGTCGGCGGCTACGTTTCGGGCGGTGGCGGCGGTGACGGCTACTACTACGGCGTGCGCCGTGCGCCCTACGCCACCGCACCGACGCTGGCGTCGAGCCGCAACGCGCTGACCTTCCGGCACATCGAGAACGGCAATCCCCTGCCGACGAGCCACCCGCTCGCCTACGGCCAGGCGGGCCTCGGCAACTCCGCCGTGCACAGCAGCGGCGAGGTGTGGGCCTCCATGCTCTGGGAGTGCTACGTGTCGCTCCTCCAGGCCCACCCCTTCCAGGAGGCCCAGGACCGCATGAAGCGCTACCTGGTCGCCGGGTACAAGGCCACGCCCGTCTCCCCCACCTTCCTCGAGGCGCGCGACGCGCTGCTCGCGGTCACCGCCGCGAGCGACCCGGCCGACTACCAGCGCTTCCTCCAGGCCTTCGCCAAGCGCGGTGCCGGCATGGGCGCGAAGGCGCCGGACCGTGACTCCATGGACCACGTGGGCGTGGTGGAGAGCTTCGCGGCGGGCAACTTCCTCGAGGTCACCTCCCTGCGGCTCGATGACGCCCTGGAGGGCTGCGACCAGGACGGCGTGCTCGACGTGGGCGAGACGGGCCTGCTGCGCGTGAGCGTGCGCAACGTGGGCAGCGGTTCGCTGGGCGCCTTCTCCGGCACCGTCTCCACCACCAGCAGCACGGCCACGCTGGAGTTCCCCTCGGGCAACACCCTGACCTTCAGCTCGATGGGCCGCGGCGGCACGGCCACCGCCACCCTCCCGGTGAGGCTGACCGCCGCGCAGCCGAACGCACACGCCGGCCTGAGCATCACCTTCGACGAGCCCTCGCTCCCCGCCAGCGCGAGCAGCACGACGTTTGACCCCCGGGTGAACTACGACGACGTGCCCGGCGCGACGGCGGAGGACGACTTCGAGGGCGCCCTGTCGTCGTGGACCTCGTCCACGTGGCTCAACCCCTACGGCGAGGCGGACTGGAAGGTCCAGGGCCCGGAAGGCGGGCGTTACATGCACGCGCCCAACCCGGCGGTCCAGGCGGACCTCTTCCTCGCCTCCCCGTGGCTGAAGGTGACTGAGACCGGCTCGTTCACGTTCAGCTTCCGCTACCGCCACTCGTTCGAGTCCGACATCTACCCCGGCGGCTCCATCTTCCCGTACTACGACGGCGCCGTCCTCGAGTTCACGCACGACGGCCTGCAGTGGTACGACATCGCCGCGTTGGGCGTGGCCTCCATCTACTCCATCGACCCGATGGACGGCTCCCCGGGCTACATCGAGCAGGGGCCCAACCCGCTGATGTACCGCAACGCATGGGTGGGCCAGAACGTCACGCAGGAGAACGGCAGGACGGTGCGCTTCCCGGAGTGGTCCACCGCCGAGCTGCGGCTGGCGGACATGTTCGCCGGCAAGAACGTCCAGTTCCGCTTCCGCATCGGCGCAGACACCGCGGTGGGCGCGTACGGCTTCGACCTGGACGACGTGCGCTTCACCAACGTGGAGCGCATGCCCTTCGGCGGCCGGGTGGACGAGCAGGGCGACGGCACCACGTGCAACCAGCGGCCGGTGGCCAACGCCGGGCGAGACCTCGGCAGCCCCATCGCCCCGGTGCTCGAACGCGTGCGGAACGCCGAGACGGGGGAACTGGAGCTCGTGCGCCACACGCTGGACGGCACCGCCAGCTATGACCCGGAGGGCCAGCCCCTCACCTACCACTGGACGCAGGTGAGCGGGCCGGCGGTCACCCTGGTGGACGCGGACACGGCCACCCCGTCGTTCACGGCGGATGTGCCCGACGACTCCATCCTGACGTTCCAGCTCGTGGTGCGCGATGGCATGGAGACCAGCGCGGCACGCCAGGTCCAGGCCTGGGTGCTCAACGTCAACCGCGTCCCCACGGCGGTGGTGACCGCGCCGGCGGAGGTGGCGGAGTTCTCCTCGGAGCCCGTGACGCTGGACGCCCGCGGCTCGAACGACCCGGACGGGGAGCGCATCACCTACAAGTGGGCGCAGACGTCCGGCCCCGCCGTCGCGCTCAAGGCGGGCTCCGGCGCCACGCCGAGCTTCGTGGTGCCCGAGGTGGCCGCTGATACGAAGCTCACCTTCACGCTGGTGGTGAACGACGGCAGGGCCCAGAGCAAGACGGCCACCGTGACGGTGATGGTGCGCAACGTCGACCGGGCGCCCGTGGCGGATGCGGGCTCGGAGCAGGTGGTGGACCCGCTGGCCACCGCGAGCCTCAGCGCGACGGCGGTGGACCCGGACGGGGATGCCCTCACCTGGACGTGGCGTCAGGTGGAGGGCCCCGCGGTGGAGCTGCAGGGAGCCGACACGGCCACCCCGTCGTTCACCGCCCCCGAGGTGCGGGCGGAGACGGTGCTGCGCTTCGAGGCCATCGCCAGCGCGAACGGGCTGTCCAGCGCCCCGATGACGGCGACGGTGACGGTGCGGCACGCCAACAAGGCGCCCCAGGCCCTTCCGCGGCTGGTGGGTGACGCTCGGTCGGGGGCGCAGGTGACGCTCGATGCATCCGCGTCCAGCGACCCGGATGGCGACGCCCTCACCTTCGGCTGGAAGCAGGTGGCGGGACCGTCCGTCACCCTCTCCGCGTCCGAGGGTGCGCAGGTGACGTTCCGCGCGCCCGAGGTGAAGCAGGCCGTGACGCTGCACTTCGAGCTCACCGCGACGGACGCCCGCGGCGGCGCCAGCACGGCGGTGCTCGGGGTGACGGTGCAGCCGGCCTCTAGCGGCTCCTCGGGTGGCTGCTCCAGCACGGGCGGCTCATCGCCTGGGCTGCTGCTCTCCCTGTTTGGGCTGCTCGCGGGAGCCGTTCGCACCCGGCGACGCGCGTAGCGGCATCCGTCCCCCTGTCGCGGTGGAGGGATTCGCTCCTCCGCACAGGGTGCACCGATGAAAAAAGAGGGCCGCGCCCCCTGGATGGGAGCGCGGCCCTCGCTGCTTCAGGGGCGCGTCGCCAGCCTGACTACGGCCGGGCCGGGTTCTCCTCGCCGAAGCTGGACGTCTCCGAGAAGGCCCAGTCCACCATCGAGTGGGTGTCAGCCCCCTGATAGCGGAACACGCTCTGGGTGTTCTCCGCCACCACGCCCCAGTCCACCGAGACGTCGAGCGCCGTCAGCGGAGCGCTGTCGTAGGCGCACGGCACCGGGGTGGCCGTCTCACCGCGGCAGTCCACCGGACTCCAGTGCCCCTCCGCCTGGGCGGCCCGGAGGACGACGGGGTAGTTGGCCGGACGGGCGGCGGTCATGCTCTTGTGGGAGAAGGCCACCACGTCCTGCGTGTCGCCCTGCGGATTCGCGAGGCGCAGCAGACGGTCATTGAAGGTCGGATGGCTGCTGGTCCCCGTCACGACGTCCCACGCCCCCGGGTAGAACGTCTCGTACGTCTTCTCGTCTTTGGACAGGGTGTCATTGCCCGCAGCGAGCTCGGCCGAGTTCGGACGGAAGTGGATGACGATGAGGTCGCCCGCGGCCACCGTCACGTCCGGCAGGGTCGCCAGCCGGGACACGCTGGTGGCCTCCTCGGTGAGCGTGATGCCCTCGATGGCCCCTGCCGTCACGGCCTTGAGCTCGATGAGGTCGCGGTTGTTCGTCGCGGAGACGCCCGTGGTGATGTTCGGGTTCACCTCGTTGATGATGAGCAGCGCCGGCACCCGGTAGCCCTTGAAGGTGGCCGTCCCACTCACGCTGACACCGGTGTAGCTCTTCACCGACGGGTCCACCGACAGCGTGTACTGCGTGCCGGGCTCCTGGGCGGTCGTGGTGAGCACCAGGGTCTTCTCGTCGAGGGTGTAGGCCGTGGCGGTCAGCCCGCTGTCACCGAAGGTGAACTGGGTCGCCACGTCCGCGAGGGTCCCCGGGTCGATGCCGGGCTCGAACGTCACGCGCAACTGCGTGGGCGACAGCGGGACCACGGTCTGCACCTTCAGGGTGACCGCCGTTTCCGAGCAATCCACCGAGAAGTCCGACAGCGAGAAGGCAGTCACCAGGGGCATGGGGTAGTACGGCGTCTGGGGATTGGGGGTGTTGGTCGCGTCGTCGTAGCGCCACATCACGCCCGCCTCGACGGAGACCCGGCAGTTCAGCCCGACACCGATGAGGTCGGCCAGCCCGGTGGGCATGCGCAGCCGCGGCCCCAACCCGCCCGTGATCGGGGTCCCGTCCATCGCGAACTGCGCGACCTTGAAGCCGGTTCCCGCCTGCTTGCCGGCGCCCGCCGTGGTGGTCACCCTGCCGGTCACCCGGACGAGCCGGCTCTCGTAGGTGTCGAGGTTCACCACCGCGTCGTCGGTGACGTGCGTCACCAGGCCGCCGTCCGCCGCGAGCTTCCGCACGGGGTGGCCCGAGCTCAGCTTCTGGAAGTCGGAGATGACGCTCGCGGTGTCCAGCTTGTAATCCGCGGCGGTGTTGCCGGACTGGAGGAGCTTCGTGACCACCTTGAAGGAGACCCGGTCCCCCACGGCCACCTGCGCCTCGTCGGAGTGGCTGACGAACAACGCGGGGCCCTCCGCCGTGGCCTGCACGAAGAAGCCGCGGGGCTCAGCGCTCTCCGGAGTGATGGCGGTGACGAAGGCGCCGTGAATGGACAGCGGCTCGGGCAGGTCGCCCGTGGGGGCCGCGTGGAAGGCGGCAATCTGCGCGTTCGCCTCGTCGAGCCCCGTCAACGTCTCGCACCTTCCAGCGGCGTTGCAGCTCTGCCGCGCGGTGCACTGGCTGTTGTCGATGCACTCCACGCACTCGCCCTGCCCGTTGTCCCGAGCGGTGTCGCACAGTGGCGTCTCACCACCGCACTGCGCGCTCTCGGTGCAGCCGCACACGTTGTTGTCGCTGCACACCGGCTGGGCGCCGTTGGCGCAGTGGCTGCTCTCCAGACACTCCACGCACACGCCCGGCGTCCCGGGCTTGCATTGAGGCGTGCCCTCGGCACACTCGGCGTTGCTGCCGCAGCCCTCGCACACGCCGAGACCACCGTTGCCGCCGGCGTTGCAGACCTGTCCCGTCAGACAGCCCTGGGCGCTGCCATCGGCGCCCTCGAGACACGTCTTGCAGCTCTTGCTGGTGATGTCACAGACAGGCGTATCACCGCCGCACTGCGCGTCGCTCATGCACTGGACGCACACGCCACGTCCGTTGTCCGCCGACTCGTCGCACACGGTACCGCTGCCACATCCTGCCGCGCAGGGCGAGTCGTCGGGCACGCATTTCTCCTCGACGCACACGTACGGGGTCGCCCCCGTCGACGCACAGTCCGATGAGGTCTCGCACTCGGGCGAGCAACCCGTCACCCCGAGGGCAACGGCCAGCACGCCGAGTGCAGCCAAGACACTTCGTTGTCTGTTCATGTTGGGTATCTCCAGGTTGGCTGCGCAATTCTCATACGCGCCGCCGCAGCAAGCGTCCATGCACTTGGCCCCCAACGCGGCCCAGTGGATGTGTCACGCGCCGGAGTCACACCGCTTGTGCATCAGGAACCGTCGGCGAGTGCTGATGGCATGCGTGGCTTTGGCGGGCCACGCAGCGGATGTCGCCGTCACTGGATGTGTTTAGATAGAGAGTGGCGCCAGACTTGTGACTCATGAAAGGCCGGAGACCCTCCAGCACGCTCTGCGTCACGGCCTGACGCGCCGCCTCCAAATGACTGCCCCATGCCGAGGCCCTACGCAGTCGGCCCCTTCTTCTGCTTCTTGGGGTCCGCCTCATCCCCTTCCTCCCAGACGGGAGGCGGGGGCGGCACGTCATCGCCATTCATGAGCTGCACCTCTTCGTTCTCTTCGGCGCTCGCAGGCTGCCCCATGAACTTGCGCTTCCTAGGGTTCGACGGCGCAACCTGTCCCGAGCCCGCGAAGGACTGCGACGACGGGGTTCCTCCACTGAAGCCCGAGTTCGAGAACGCCGCGGTCCCCCAGGCCGCTGGGTCCATCGCCTGGGTGGCGTCGTCGTCCTCCCAGTCCTCGGCGACGACGCTGGGCTTCTTGCGCTTGATTCCCTCGGAGGAAGTACGGCCATCGCTGGCGGACAGGAAGTCCAGGGACTGCGACTCCTCGACGCCCTGCATCGAGTTCTCGTCCTCGACGACCTTCCGCTTCGACGTCGCGCTCTTGACGTGGACCTCTGTACAGCGCCTGCACAGCGCCTCCAGGCGCTCGCGCAGGTAATCCAGCGTCCGAGGTGCGTGTTTGTCGAGCTTCCCCAATTCCGTGCCAAGAACGATGCGCCCCTCATCGTCTCGTTCGAGTACGAGCCTGCGATACTGGCCGCTCTCCACCTTCTGGGTGAGCACGTCCAGGTCCTCGTCGAACATCGCCTTGTTCTTCTCGTAGTCCTTGTCCGACAGCAGCCCCGTCTCAGGGGACGTCGCGCCGGAGAAGAGCAGCGTCCTCAACGACACGACGTTCGGCTGCCCCAGGACGCTCGTGCTGGAGTCATCTCCCATGGAGGCAGCCTGCCTCATCACGTCCGAGACCTCTTGCACGTGGAGGTCCGTCGCCTGCTGCCGCACCACGGCAGGCACGAGCACGTTCACCTGCGGGACGACCAGCACCGTGCCCAGGTGCGTGTTTGCCCAGGCGATGAGTTCGTCGATCTTCTTCGTCAGGTACGCCCACGTCTTGGGCGCATTGCCCGGCAACCTGGCGACTCCCGTCCCGATGTCCACATGGCCCCGCGAGTGGTTCCACGGCACCACCAGCGTGGTGTAATGGCCACTCTTCAGGAGCTGGACGGCCTCGGCACAGTCCTCATCGATGGCCTGCTGGTTCTTCGCGAGGTCCTTGTCCTCCATTCCCTTGCCCGGCACCCAGCACGTGCGAATTCCGAGCGCGTTCGGGTTCATCCGGATGACGGCCTGCGTGTCCGGCTGGGGGTATCTGGCCTTCTTCGCGACGGCGTTCTCCCCGAAGAGGAAGAGTGCGTGCGAGTGGTGGGTGGGGGTGTCGGACTGGAAGTAGCACGTGTGAGGCCACTTGCAGACCGGGCCCACAGTGGGCGGAGCCGACGTCGCGGTGGCGCTCTGCGTCGACGTCGCCGCTGACCGCGGAGACTCGACCTTCTTCGAACCAGGCTGAAGTGCCGGCCCCTCGTCGCGGCGGCGGCGCTCGCTGAGCGCTCCCAGTTCGGCGGGGAATGCCGTGGCCGCGGGAAGCGGCGCATCCGTGGGCCCCACCGCCTCGTAGTGCGCGTTGCCCAGGTTCGCCAGCCGGAGCAGGGGCCGCGCCGCGTGTCCCTCGGTGCGCGGCACGAAGTCCACCAGGTCCGTCCAGTACGAAGTCGCCCCCGTCTGGGCAAAAACCTCGAAGCGCACCTGGAACAGGTGGGACGCCGCCGCCAGCACCACGTGGTCGCCCCAAACCCTGTCCCGGCTCATGGCCCGCAGGTACTGGCGCCAGGGGTCCATGCCCGCCACCCGGCGATACGCGGGCTCCTGCGGCCAGGCCACACGGTGCCAGTCGAGCAGCAGTCCCATGTCCTGTCGGAACGTCGCCGCCGTCGAGGGTCCCACCATGCCCCCGTCGTCCAGCGACTGCCCGGCGAGCAGGTCCTCCAGGTGATTGACCACCGCCTGGCGCACCTCGCGGTGGTGCTCCTCCGTGCCGAAGAACAACTGGGACAGCGAGCGGAACAGACAGTCCCCACCGCCCGCGTTGTGAACCCGCCCCTGGTGGATGGAACCCAGGTGGGTGTCCAGCGAGATGCCCTGGCCGCCCCCCTTGTCCATCCCCTCCTCCGACTTCAGCGCGGGCCGATGGTCCCAGTACGCCTCCGGTTCGAAGCCCGCGCTCCGCAGCGCGGCGAACGTCTCCCGCCACTGCATGGCCTCCGCCACCAGCGCGTTGGAACGGGCATGGTCCGAAGCGGGGACCTTCTCCGCGGCGTCCAGAATCGCGCCGAGCGCCTCCGTGGCTTCGTCATCCGTGGCCTGGGACTGCTGATAGGCGGCACACAGTGCTTCCAAATGCTCCAGCTCGGAGGACGTCGTCTCGGTGGCGACCTCCACCTCCTCCACGACCAGCGCCTCCTCGCCGCTGTAGATGAGCCGCAGGTCGGAGACGAGCGGCATGTGGTCGCTCAGCTTCTTCGCGGCGGCCATGACCTCTTCCCAGCGCGCGTCCTCCGAGCCCGTGAGCTTCACGCCAGGGGCACGCAGGTGGTCGAAGATCCGCTCATCCTCGGGCAGCGCCGCGTCCTCCTGTTGGATGAGCCGCCAGAACGGCTGGAGGTGCTTGGGCAGCAGGTTGCCGTGGATGAAGAAGAGTCCCTTCTCCTTCTCGTCCGCGAGCGCCATGGGAAACGGGATGACGTAGACCGACGCCTGCTCCAGCATCCAGCCATCCGTCCGCCGCGAGTACACGAGAATCTTGTCGTAGCCGCTCGCCCCGTAGCGCTGCTGCGGAGGCGTGATGAACGACTCGATGTGAGCCAGCACGTCCTCCGCGGACGAGAACATGGGCCGCAGCTCGACGCCCGTCGACGTCTTGAAGGGGGCGAACATCTCCGGCTGCACCCGGCTGTTGACGAAGCTTCGGAGCGTCTTGAGCGAGCCGTCCCCGAACGCCTTCTCGCTGTCCACGGCCCAGCTACCGAACTTGCTCTTGGCGATGGTCGAGAGCTGGGGCGCCATGTCGTACAGGTGGCTCGCATCCGCCCCGGGCCCCAGCAGCGTCTGGAAGAACTGGTGGAACGACAGGCGCTCCACGCAGGTGTCGATGTACGGCGTGCCATCGTTCGCGAGCTCGGCCTTGGGCCGCGCGGTGTCGATGTTCAGGTCCGAGAGCACCACGCCGAGCACCTTCTCCTGGCGCTCGTCCTTGCAGTACTGGAGGAAGGCGCGGAAGTCCGTGCCGCGCGCGTTCTTGTTGCGGTCTCCCGGCGCGGGGGGATGCCACGCCACCACGCTCACCTCGGGCGCGTTCTTCACCTGCGCCAGCCGCACCGGAATCCGGATGGGCTCCCGCTTGCTGTAGAGGCTCTTGACGGTCTGCGCCGGCGCGTCCTCCGCCTCGTCGTCCCCCATCCTGGTGTCGACATCCATCGACGGGGATTCGCCCCCCGGCGAGCGCTTCGCCACGTAGGCACTGAGGTACGAGATGGCGGATTCGTCCACGTCCAACTTGGACTTGCGCCACAGGACGCCGTACGCCTCATCTTGGGTGTAGAGCCCCTTGACGGGCTTGTCGGGCACCTCCGCGGGCCACGACGCATAGACTTCCTCACCGCGCGCCTTGCACTGGTCGTTCAGCGCATCACGGATGCGAAGGAACTCGCGCAGCCCCGCGTGCGACTCCGGCGCGTCCTCCACCTCGCCCTTGCGCGCCTGGTACTCGGCGAGCTTCTTCTTGTAGACGCGCTGCAGATGCGCGTCGTTGGAGCGGTGCAGGATGTTCTCGAGGACCTGCTCCTGACTGGCCGGGACATCCTCGACGTCCAGGCCCGCGATGACCGCCAGGTAGCGGTGGAACAGGATGCCGCAGTGCTCGCGGAGGAGCGCGACGCCAAGCTTCGCCAGGTCGTCCCGCTTCGCCTTCTCCTTCGCCTCCGCGCCTCCCTTCTTCGAGTCCTTCTCCGTAGACGAGTAGCGGTTCTCGTGGGGCTGGAGCCAGTCGTAGTAGCCCTCCTCCACGAGCAGCCGCACGCAGAGCAGACAGTAGGCATCCAGCTTCGCCTTCTTCTTCCCGTGCACGTCGATCGACGTCGCGACGAGCGTCTCGGGTGGCTCCTCGTCTTCTTCGTCGTCCTCGCCCTTCGCCTTCTTCGCCGGAGGCTTGCCGAAGCGCTTCACGAGGTCTGGCTCGCATTCCGCCCAGGCCGCGTCGAGCCGGCCCTCGATGATGTCCAGCTTGCCGTCGTCCAGCGCCCGCGAGGTCTCGCTCCATTCGATATGAGCGGGGTCCCACGCCTCGGCGTCCGTGTCCTGCGCGTCACGTGGCCAGATGGTCCGCCGCACGTGCTCCGCGAAGCGCTTCGCCAGGTCGTTGAGGAGCGCCGCCTCCTGAGCCGCAATCTGACCGACCCGTGTGCCGGAGGCGGTCTTGACCTGGTAGCCAGTGGGCTCGACGAAGGCCGACGCCAGTTGCTTCAACACCGGAAGCTTCGTTCCGCTGCCTCCGCGGCCCGTGTGTTGCTTCATCGGGACCGGAGGCTTGGGCTCCACCAGACGGATGCCACCCTTCTTCTTCAGCTCCAGGATGGTGACGATGTCGGCGTTCGCCGTGCGGATGACATGGGCCAGGGCGGCAATGGTCCACGGCTTGCGCACCGGGAGCGTTCCACTCGGGCCTCCGCCCAGGTCCGCGATGTTCCACAGGAGCGTCCGCAGTGGGAAGCTCGGCGGAACGACGGGCCTGTCGGAGACGGTGGTCTCCGCGCCCAGCGGAACACAGCGCTCCTCGGCGACGTCGTCGCCCATCGTATTGGACGGGGGCGACTCCGGGGGCGTGATGTCGTCGGTGACCAGCGATGCCCGGAGCGTCTCATCACGCATCTCGTTGCTGGAGAGTCGGTACGGCTCCTCGTCGTCCAGGATGTCATCCAGGACGTCGTCGTAGTCGCCGCTCTCCAGCCGCTCGACCTCGGTCTCCATCGAGCCGAAGGAGGGGGGAATGCTGGGAGGCTCGGAGACCAGCACCGCGCCGCATTCCAAGCAGCGAGGCGGCGTCACGGACAGGTCGCGCATCGTGTCGGGCGCGCAGTTGGGGCACTGCATGACGAAAGACCTCCGGTGCTACGAGCGGTGCAACAGGCCCAGCGCGGCGCAGGTCGCCTCGTCGGCCTCTCCGCTCGGAGGCAGCCCGAGCGCGTACTGGAACCACTCCACGGCCAGGCGCGTCTTCGGGCCGAACTGGCCACGCTCGCCGCCACAGGAGAACCCCAGGTTCTCCAGCCGCTCCTGCAAGCCCTCCGGAGCGCTCGTCGCGCGCAGCGCCGCGAAGCGCAGCGTCACCTTGCGCTCGTCGTCGCGGCCGGGAGACACCGTCACCTCGCCCCGCGCCGCGCGAGCGGGCAGGACCTGCGCCATGCGGCCCTCCGCGTCCGTCATGCCCTCGCGCGCGGGCAACTCCTCCTCGTCGTCCAGCCACACCTTCAACAGGTAGGGCTGGTGCGCTCGGGGGTGGTGCGTGCCGTCGCGCAGCACCACCACCAGGGACAGGGGAAGCCCGATGCGGTGGACCACATGCCGGAAGCCGGTCTCCACCGTCGTCCACTCATGGGAGAACGGCAGCACCTCCACACGCGTTCCCGGAGCGGGAGCCACCTCCGGGGTGAGCGGCTGTCCCGTGCTCGCGTCAATGAGCCGTGAGGGACGCACACCCAGCTTCGCCGCCAGCACCGCGAGCGACTCCGTCCCTTCGCACGTCCAGGACAGCGGCTTCGGCAGCGAGACGGAGCTCCAGCGGGGCGCTGCGCCCGCGGCGCGCGGAGGCAGGGGAAGCCGGCCGAGCACCCGCCACAGCGCGGGCTCCACGTCGAGCAACCGGAAGCGGTAGCGCCCCTCCTCGAGTCCCTCGAACAGCGCGACGCCGTGCTCGTCGGTGCGCGTGCGCAGCGCCTCGTCCGCCGCCCCCTGCGCCAGCTCCACCGCCACGCCGGACAGCGGCGTCTCGCGGTCATCGACAACAACAACCTCCACCTGCCCCTTGCCCGCCTGCAATGGGCATGGAGCAACCGCCGGGTCCTGCCGTGAAGTCGAGGAAGGGGGCATGAGGCATCCAGGGAGAGGAAAAGTCAGCGGCCCTCGCCGGGCGGGGCGTGGCGGAGGCGGAAGGCCGCTTCCTTCCGCTGGTTCTGCGCTGCCACGTCCTCGCGGCGGCGGCGCTCGCGCACCACGCGGTGCAGACGCGCGACAGGGTCCGAAACGGAGGCGTCATCCAGCCACGAGCGCATCCACGCGTGGCGACGCTGTGACTCGAAGTCATCCCCCAGCGACTCGGCGAGCTGCACGTACACGCGCACGTCGTCGAGCGAGAAGATGCCCCGGTCCACCACCCTGCGCACCACCGGCTCGAGCCGCTCGCGGGTCCATCCAGGCTCCGCCGCCGAAGGCTCCGCGAGGAGCGCCGTGACGAGCTGCGCGACGCGGCTGTCCATCGCGGCGCTGCGCAACGAACTCATCTGCGACTCGCGAATCCGCAACAACGTTGAAACCATCCCGATGAAGTGACGCAGGATTATTTCCGTTTTACGCAAATCAAACAAGGTGCGACGACGCGCTCCGCACCGCGCCCCACGGCCTCCTGGAATTCGTCGGATTCACGCGCGTAATACCGGAGTTCGACACCCTGCCCTCCTGCCTGCACGTCCGCGCCAGGACCCACCCCCGTAGAGGAACATCCGATGACGCCCGTGGACCGGACCTGGAAGTACCCCTCCGCACGCAGAGACGCGCTGAGCGGCTACACGCTGCACGGCCAGCGCTTCGACGACCCCTACGCGTGGATGGAACAGCTCGATGCGCCGGAGACGCAGGCGTGGATTTCCGAGCAGGAGGCCCTCACGCAATCGGTGCTCCACGCCTTCCCTGGACGCGAGGCACTGCGCGAGGCGGTCACCCGCTCCGCGCGGCAGGCACGCAGGTCCCCGCCCATTGCCGCCGGTCCGGAGGGACGTGAGTTCATCTGGCAGGCAGAGGCCCACGACGACAAGCTCAAGCTCCTGCTCCGGCGCCACGAAGGAGCGCCGTTGGAGACGTTGCTCGACCCCAACACGTGGGCGAGCAACGAGGTGCTCGTCTTCGCGGTCCCCTCCCCGGATGGCGCATTCGTCGCGTTCGGCAAGGCCGTGGGAAGCGCCCACGGCGCATTGATTCACGTCCTCGAGGTCTCGACGGGGAGGCTGCTGCCGGACCGCCCCCGAGGCACCAGCCACGCCTCGGTGGCCTGGCGGCCCGATTCATCCGGGTTCTTCTACGCCGCGAATCCCGACCCCGGCGAGGTGCCCACGGGCGAAGAGGCCCACTGGAACGCCGTCTACGAACACCGGCTGGGCTCGGGCGCACCCGCCCGGCGCGTCTTCGGTGATGACCACGAAAAGGAGTACTGGTGCACCGTCAAGGTGAGCGAGTGCGGCCGCTTCGCCGTGCTCGCGAAGTGGGACTACGTCCACGCCAACGTCATCACCCTGCTGCGCCTCGCGGATGATGCGCGCATCCCCGTGGCAACGGCCATGACCTCCCTCAATCAGGTGCAGGTCATCGGGGAGTCCCTGCTCATCCATACCGACCTCGACGCACCACGAGGCAGGCTCTGCACCGCGCCGCTGACGGCGCCCACCCAGTGGCGGACGCTCATCCCGGAAAGTGAGCACACCCTTCAGACTGTCGCAGGCGTCGGCGGCCGGCTCTACGCCGTCTATTCACGCGCGGCGTCGCACCACGTGCGCATCCACGCCGAGGACGGCACCTGGCTGCGAGACCTGAAGCTCCCAGCCCTGGGCTCCGTGAATCGCAACGAGGGAGAGGGAATCATCAGCGGCGTCAGTGGCCCATGGCAGGGCGACGAGGTGTGGGTGAACTTCATGTCGTACGTGCAGGCGCCCTCTGTCTATCGCTACGACTACGACGCAGACCTGCTGACGCCGTACCACGTCCCCGACGTCGGGCTCGACGCGTCCGAGTACGTGACGGAGCAGGTCTGGTACCCGTCGCGCGACGGCACCCGGGTGTCCATGTTCCTCGTCCACCGGAAGGACCTCCCGCGCGACGGACAGTGGCCCGTGAGGCTGAGTGGCTACGGCGGCTTCAACATCTCCGTGGAGCCGCGCTTCACGCCGCTCCAAGCCGCCTGGCTGAAGTGTGGCGGCGTGCTGGCCTTCGCCAACGTCCGGGGCGGCGGAGAGTACGGCCGCGCCTGGCACGAGGCAGCCCTCAAGACACGTCGGCAGAACGCCTTCGACGACTTCATCGCGGCGGCGCGCTGGCTCGTCTCGGAGGGCTACACGGTGCCTGCCCGGCTGGCCTCGCGAGGAAACAGCAATGGTGGGCTGCTGGTCGCCGTCACCGCCATGCAAGCCCCAGCGTCCTTTGGGGCCGTCTTCTGCCGCGCGCCCACGCTCGACATGCTGCGCTTCCCGAGCTTCGGCTACCTGAGCTCGGCCACCGTCGAATACGGCTCACCCGAGGACCCGGTGGAGGGTGCCTACCTCGCGGGGTACTCGCCCTACCACCATGTCAGCGCCGGGCTTCGCTACCCCCGGATGGCCTTCGTCGCCGCGCTGAACGACCGGACCGCCCCACCCCACGACCCGCTGAAGATGGTCGCCAGACTTCAGGCGGAAGGCACGCAGGGCGGGCCCTTTCTCCTGCTCCCGCTTCGCGACTCCGGGCATGGGGGCGGCACCACCCTGACGGCGCTCATCGAGCAGGACGTCGACGAGCTCTGCTTCTACTGTGGAGCGCTCGGCGTCTCGCCGGATTGAGGCACCCGCGCCGCAGGGCCCGGCCCCAGAGGCCACAGGAGAATTCGGCGCCCGATGACGTCAAGCGCCCACCACCCCAGGGCTTCTTGATTCGAGAATCAACGCGCGTTATGTCGGAAATTCCCAGATTGATTGCCCTCGGGGGAGGTCTGGGGATTCGGGGCAGCCATGCCATCTGACGCATCCACCGTTAGCGATTCTCGCGCCCGGTCCCAGGATTGGCGGGCGCGCACCCTGCGGAGCGTGGTCCAGCTCGTGGGATGCGTGGGCGCCTATGTCCTGCTCGCGGGGGCCAGCTATGTCTTCTTCGCCCAAAGCCTGGTGGGCGGCGTGGCGCTGGCGGTGCTCGCGGGCGTCGTGCTCGTCCGGGTCTTCATCCTCCAGCACGACTGTTCCCACCGCTCGCTGTTCCAGCGTCCGGTGACGAATGACCGGGTGGGCGTGGTGCTGGGCATGCTGACGCTGGCACCGCACGCGTACTGGCGGGCCATGCACCTGGTCCACCACAGCACCAGCGGAGACCTCGACCGGCGCGGCGTGGGCGACATCGTGACGATGACGGCCCAGGAGTACCTGGCGCTCAAGCCCTTGCAGCGCCTGCGCTACCGGCTGTACCGGCACCCCGCGGTCCTCCTGGGCGTGGGGCCCATCTTCCAGTTCCTGCTGCGCTTCCGCATGCCGGGCATCGTCGCCAAGGAGCGCAGGCCGGAGCGCCGCTCCATCCTGGTGACGAACCTGGCGCTGGTGGCCGTCCACCTCGCGTTCCTGGCGCTGGGTGACTGGCCTCGGTGGCTGGTGGTGCACCTCATCATCACCCAGGTGGCCGCGGGCCTGGGCATCTGGCTCTTCTTCGTGCAGCACCAGGTGGAGCGGCCCTACTGGGTTCCGCGGGCGCAGTGGTCCCTGAAGGGCTCGGCGCTCCAGGGCAGCAGTCACCTGGTGCTTCCACGCGCCTTCGAGTGGCTCTTCGGCGCCATCAACCTGCACCACGTCCATCACCTGAAGCCCCAGATTCCCAACTACCTGCTGCGCGGCTACATGGAGCAGCACGGCCTGGCCGAAGAGGGCGTGAAGCTGGGTCTGCGCGACTCGGTGCTCGCCTTCCGCCTCAAGGTGTACGACGAGGCCACCGGCAGGATGACGGGCTTTCCCCCTGTCCACGCGGGCCAGGCCAGGACACCGCTGGCCTCCCCGCCCTCCATCGAGCCGACAGGTCAGCTGGGCCGACTGCTGACCATCTCCGGCGAGGAACGCTGAAAATGCCTGATTACGTCCATGTCCTCCTCGGACTCGTGCTGGGGTACGTCATCTCCTCGTACGTCGAGTCCTTCATGCACGAGTACGTGTCCGACGCGCGTCCGAAGGCGGTGCGCTTCTGGAACCGCGCGCCGCGCCTGTTCCGGCCGATGATCAACACGCACTTCTCCCACCACACCATCCACCACGTGAGGACTTTCCGGAGCAACCACGTGACGCAGTTCCGGAGCGAGGAGGAGAAGCAGAAGCTCACCGAGGAGCTGCTCCAGCGGGGCAAGCACGGCCGGACCATCATCAACGGTGCCTTTGCCACCCGACTGCACGGCGAGGGCGCCTTCGTCTTCGTGGCCCCGCTGGTCATCTTCTTCCCGGTGTTCTACTTCACGCTCAAGCCCATCGCCTTCCTGGCCGGATGCGTGACGCTGCTGCTGCCGCCCTTCATGAGCCACTTCGTCCACCCGTACCTGCACATGCCCTTCGAGGAAGGACAGCGCACGGCGCCCCGGTGGCTGGCGTGGCTGCTGCGGACCCGCTACATGCGCGCCGTCTACCGCAACCACTTCCTGCACCACCGCTATGGCGGCGTGTCCAACTTCAATCTGGTGCTGGGGGCGGACATCGTGCGGCGGCGCACCCGCGTGCTGACGGAGAAGGACCTGAGCGTCATGGCCGAGGTGGGCATGCCGCTGCCCGAAGAGGCCCCCACGCGGACCGTCCATGGCTGAGCATGCGAACGTCTTCCACGTCCCCTGGTGGCTGCGCTTCTCCCATGTGCAGACCGTGGTCCCCCACCTGGACCGGCGCCGCCACGACGTGGTCACCGAGCACATCCGCCACGAGCTGGCGGATGGTGACTTCGTGGACGTGTACTGGCTGAACCGGACGCGGCCAGGCCCCTTGTTCATCCTGCTGCCCGGCATGCAGGGCACGCAGGACTCCACCTACGTCCGCAGCCTGCTGTCGGAGCTGTCCCTGCGCGGCCTGCGCGCGGCGGTGTTGTGCCACCGGGGCGGCGCCGTGCCCAACCGGCGGGCCCCCTTCTATCACGCGGGCTTCACCGACCACCTGGCCTGGCTGGTGCGGCTCGTCCGTGAGCAGGAGCCCCACACGCCACTCTATGGCGTGGGCTTCTCCCTGGGCGGCAGCATGCTGATTCGCTACCTGGCGGAGACAGGCCACGCCAGCCACCTGTCCGCCGCGGCGGCCGTGTCCCTGACGTTCTCCCTGGGCAGCACGGCCCGGCGGGCCTGCGAAGGCATCAACCAGCTCTACCAGCTCCGCGTGTTGAACTCGTACAAGCGCGTCGCGCGGCTCAAGGCCCACCTGCCGGAGTTCGCCTCACGCGTTGGGACGCTGAACGGGATGCGCAGCATCCAGGCCTTCGACGAGGTCTTCACCGCGCCCCTCCACGGCTTCAAGGACGCGGAGGACTACTACGAGCGGTGCAGCAGCCAGCAATTCCTGCCGGGCATCGAGGTGCCCTTCCTCGTCCTCAACGCCGAGGACGACCCGCTCGTCGCCCGGGACACGCTCCCCGACGCACGCGCGCTGCGGGAGCACGTGCGGCTGGAGCTGACGCCGCATGGCGGGCACCTGGGTTTCATGTATCAGCGTTCCTCCGGGCTGGGTTACTACCCGCCGGCCCGGCTCATCTCGTTCTTCCTGCAGGAGCCGTCCGAAGCACATGAATCTCTATCTCAGGATGTTGTGGGTCATGCTCTCCTCGCTCTGGAAGCCGGAGATGCGCGTGGACGCGCTGACGAGCACGCTGGAGCAGCGCGTCCTGCCCAATGACCTGGACCTGAACCTGCACATGAACAACGGACGGTTCCTCACCGTCTGTGACTTGAGCCGGGTCGACCTGTTCATCCGGACGGGCCTGCTGGCGCTCATGCTCAAGCAGAAGTGGGCGCCCATCATCGTGCGCCACACCATGGACTACAAAAAGCCGCTTCGCCCGTTCCAGAAGTACACGGTGTCCATGTCGATTACCCGCTGGGACGAGAAGTACTTCTACGCCACCCACCAGTTCCTCTCGCGCGGGAAGGTGGTGGCGGAGGGCGAGTCCACCGCGGTGCTGCTCGGGCGCGACGGCGTCGTCCCGCCGGAGAAGGTGATTGAGGCCGTCACCGCCCGGCAGAACCGGACGGTGGTGGAGAGCCACTGAGCATCCCGGGCCTGGGCCCGCTTCACGCCCAGGCCTTGCGGACCTCCGCGTAGTAGTTGCGGAAGAACGGCACCATGGCCGCGCGATTGCTGTCGACGATGGCCAGGAGCTCCGGGGGCATGACGAACTCCTCCTCCCCCAGCGCGTCGTAGAGCGAGTCCAGCATCTGCTGGTAGAAGCGCGGGAAGGCGCGGTGCCAGCCCACCTTGGGCAGCCGGATGCCGTGCTCCCACCCCATGGCCAGGTAGTGCTTGAGCGCCTCCGCGCGCGCCTCCTTCAGCGTGTAGAGGGAGATGGGCTTGCGCTCCGGCAGGAAGTCCTCGGCCACCAGGCCGCTCTGCCCGCACATCCGCCGCGCCATGTGTTGCCCCAGCAGCGGGGAGAGGAACAGCCCGTCGCGGTACGTGCCCGTGAGCAGCCACAGCCCGTCAACGGACGTCGGTCCGATGAGCGGGCACGTGTCCACGGTGACGGGCCGGTTTCCCGCCTGCCAGGCGACGAGCTGCGCGGCGCAGAGGTCCTGGTCCATCTGCTCCAGGACGCACTCCAGCAGGAAGTACATGTCGGCCGGTGTCGTGCGCAGCATCGGCCGCGCCATCAGGATGTTCGTCGCGCCGAAGTAGAGCTGGTCCCCCCCGCGGGGCATGCCATGAAGGCCACAGGCGAAGGCCCGGTTCGGCGTGCGCACCACGTGCTGGAGCGACGGCCGGGGCACCTGGAGCAGCAGCGACGTCCCGCCGCCGCTGAAGATGCGGGGGATGCGCCGCGCCAGCTCCGGTAGCTCGTCGAGCACCGCCTGCGTCCCCACGCCCATGGCGAGCACCACCTGCGAGGCGCTGAGCGCGCGGCCATCCTCCAACCGCACGCCCGTCACGCGGCCACCCTGGACGTCCAGCGTCTTGACCGCCCCATCCACGACGGAGACCTGCGGCGACTGCTCCAGGGACAGGGTGAGCGCCCGCAGCAGGCGGCTCGCGTCCACCGAGCCCTCGCGGGGAAGGAACAGCGCCTGCTTGGGCCGGCAGTCCTCCGCGGGATTCAGGCCCGGCACCTGGTTGGGGTCCAGCAGCTCGTGCGGCTCGTCCTCGTCCTTCACCGCCTGCTGGATGGCGATGAAGTTCTCGTCCTCAATCGTCCCGGACTTGGCGTTGCTGAAGACAATGGTGCCCGCGCGGACCTGGACGTGTGCGTCCTCGGGCAGCTCGCCATTGAGCTGCTCCAGCCACGAGGGCCAGAGGCGCGCGGCGAGCACGCCCTTGGCATGCTTCGCGCGGCCCGGCGCGGTCCGCAGCAAGGGCGCCGTCACCTCACCGTAGCAGCCCAGCATCGCCCCGGCGGCGGGAGACGCTCCCGCGGGACGGCTGAGGGGACCGACCACGGCGATGCGCAGACGGGGGTCCACCAGCGTCAAGGCGCGTGCGGTCGCCAGGCCCAACGCGCCGTTGCCCGCCACCACGATGTCATACGTGTCCATTCGCTCGCTGTCCTCGGTGGCATGGGGATAGGGAAGAGCGCCCGCCGCATCCGGCTCGAAGGGAGCGCGGACACGGCGGGCAGAACGTCAGGGTTTCAGGCTGACCCGCCGGGGGTCAGTCCTCCTTCTTGGACGTGTCGTTGACGACGTAGGGAGGCCACCACTGGCGCTCCGCGCTCGACCCACACGTCACGCTCGGCTCCTGGAGCAGGTCCTTCTCGGCCACCAGGTTCTTCACGGTCTCCAGCCACTGCGATCCGTTGTTCATGCCACGTCTCCTTGCTGCCGTGTTGGCTCTATGAGGGTACTGCGTACTAGTGAGTCGAGCCCCGAACGCAACTGTCGGCGCGCTTCGTCCGGGGCCACTCTCGCGCCGACAACCTCGAGGTAAGCCCGCTCCATGTCGGAGTACGTCCGGCCGTCGCTGAGTTCGAAAATCAGCCACGCATTCAAGTCGAGCCATTGGATGCGTGGCGCGGCCGGTGAGAACACCATCAAGCACTCGCCCTGCTTCGACGGGCGGACCCGCAGCCCGTTCACCTTGCGGTACGCGGCCCGCTCCTGCTCACGGGCTCGGGGGCCGGCGTCCTTGAGGAAGAGCGCGCGGTCCACGGGCGCCAGGGACTCGCTCAGCCACCGAACGAAGTCGCGCCCTTGCGGGGTGAGCAGGTGGGCCCACTCCGTCAGCAACATCTCTCCCAGGTAGCGGGCACGATCCACCGAGCGGCCGTAGCGCGAGGCGCTGTCGTTGTTCACCACCGACATCGCATGCGGGCGAGACACATACGCCGAGGGGTCCCCGAACCGCTCCGTCAGGGTGCGGTCCGCCGTGAGCGCGGCCGCCTTGAAGAGCGAGAGGTGCACGTAGACGTGGTAGGCGAACACCGTGCGGACGATGGACCAGCGGATGTCACGCCAGGGGACCTGAATGGTCTCCTCCGGACGGGCCGCGAGCGCCACCGAGCGCGTCGCGTCGAAGAGCTTCATGTGAAGCCCTTCGTGCAGCAGGCATCCGGCGACGTCCCAGGGGTTCCCGAGCTCCTCCAACGACAGGAAGATGGTGGAGGGCGTCAGGTCGCCCCCCGCGGCGGACAGGACGGTGCCCCCTTCGAGCCGGGCGCTGAGCAGCGCGATGGCCTCGATGTGGGTCAGCGCGCTCGCGCCCGAGTCAGGCAGCAGCAGGGAGAGCAGCTCGATGGAGTCGTTGATCTTCCGCTGCGCGGTGGCGTCCGGGCTCAAGAGCGTCCCGCCGCTCTTGGACTTCGCGCCGAAGACGCCGTCGAACGCGGCATGCAGCGCCCGGGAGTACGAGTCCGCGGGCCGGGCCACGTCCCACAGCCACTTCGGCACCTCCGAGCCCACCCGAAAGCGGGAGGGCATGCGCGACTCGCACAGGCCCAACGGCAGCGCATCCAGCGCGCCCGGCAGCATCTCCTCCAGCGGGTGCGGCGACGCCAGGTGACCTGCCTCCAGGCCGGAGAAGGCCTGCTCCAGCGTCAGGCGCACGAGCGGGTCGAAGAAGACGCGGCGCGCGTCGGCGTCACTGAGCGCCTCCACCGTCGACGCGGCGCGCGCCAGGGAGGGCAGCCGCTCCGCGAACAACTCCACGCCAAAGCGGTAACGGGTCATCACCTTCGCCAGGATTCGCGGCGAGTCCCCGAACACAGGGTGCTTCGACAGCGCTCGGTCAGCGGTTTGAACGACGCCCAGGACACTCGTCACGGTGCACCTCCCTCGGCGACCTGCTCAATCATCCCACTCGACTCCAGGCCCCTGAGCGTGGGCGCCAGCTGGGCCCAGGCGCGCTCGGCCCCGAGCCCCAGCGACGACGTGTACGAGGTGAGGACCTCTTCCTCCGTCTTGCCGTCACACAGCTCGAAGGCGAGCCACGCCGACAGGTTCAGGGTGACAATCTTCTGCGATGTGGGGTCCAGCGCGAACAGCACCTCCGACGCCGGAGAGCGGCGCAACGAGAGGTTCCGCCCCTGCCGGTAACGCACCGAGGACGGCGCCCGGCTGGAGCTGACCGGTGACGGCGTGGAGGCCGCGGCGCGCGGAGCGGTGTCGCCCGTGGTGACTCCGTCCACCAGGGGACGAACCGTGTCCCAGAGCCACGCGACGAGCTCGCGCCCGTAGGGCGTCACCCGGGGCGACAGTGGGCCCGAGAGCTGCGAGTGCAGGTACGCCAGCCGCTCCTCGGCCCGGGAGTAGGGCTTGACGTCGTTCTTCACCACCGACATCGCGTGGGCCGGAGCGTCGTAGTCACGAGGCGCGCCGAACTCCGCGTAGCAGTCCGGCCCCAGGTGCTTCACCGCCTCGCGGAACACCTGCATGTGCGCGTACGCGTGGTAGGCGAAGACGCTGTTGGACAGGGCCGTCCGCCGTCCCCAGGGCAGCTCCACCGGGTCGTCATCCGTCACGATGGCGCCCGTGCGAATCAGGTCGGAGAGCTTGAGGTGAATCGCCTCATGCAGGATATGGCCCGCCGTGTCCCACGGGTTCTCCAGTTCGTCCGGGTCGATGAAAATCATGCACGGCGTGCCGTCGCCCCCGGAGCCGGTGAGCATCCGGCCACGCGGGCCTCGGATGTTCGCCACGGCGATGCAGTGCAGGTGCAGGAAGACGCTCTGCGCCATCTCCGGCACCAGCCGCCGGAGCAGCTCACAGGCCCGCTCCAGGCCCTCCACCATGCGCGGCGTCGGACGGATGATTTCAACGCTGCTCTTGGCCCCTGGCATGAACCCGGTGCGGATGCTGTCGCGCAGCAGGTCCCCGACCCGCGACGGCGTGTCCGGGAGGTCCCAGACCCAGGTGCGGCCCAAAGGGCCCACCGTGAAGTCACGCCCCATCGCCTTGCGCGCGACGGACCTCCCACGGCCCTCCTCCAGCGAATCGAGGGCCTCGCCGAGCAGCGCCGGGAAGGTGTCACGCACCGCCCCTACCGGCCCCGTCGTCTCCAGCTTGCTGATGGCCGTCTCCAGCGCGGCGCGCACGAGCAGGTCACCGAACAAGACATTCACGGACGCGGTGTCCAGCGCCTCGACGCGCTCCATCAGCGCCCGCAGCCGCGCGTCCTGGCGCGACAACACCTCCAGGACGAACTTGTAGCGTTCGATGACACGCAACACGATTTTCGATGAATTTCCAAACGGCTCCTGATGCTGGAACCGATGGTCGAGCTGCCGAATGACCTCAATCTGTTGCACGCTGCTCTCTCCTCGGACGACAGACTCATCAAAAAATCCGCATCCCGGCATAAACAGCATTTCGAAATTTAAAGGTAACAACGCTTGAAGCCTGTCACAAGCACCTGACGAAGAAACAGCGTCCAGTCCTCGCTATTTCCCGCAACAACCAGACAGCTGTCTCTGGAAAGAAACTGTCTCAGTGAAGTAGCGAAGACGCTGTGCGTTGGCTCGCCCGGAGCACCGCGCCCAGCCCCAAAGACAGCCAGCAACGCATCAACCGCAGGAAGCAATTGGAGTTGAGCATGGCACGGCTGTCATGCCCGCAGCCTCGTCTTGTCTTCCCTTTCGCGCCCTCTTCTCGATTTCGGACATAGACGTCCGGGTCATGGCGCTCCATGAAGGACGCGGGCGCGCCCAATGGCCGAAAGCCGTAACGCGCATAGAGCGAATGGGCATCTCGCGTGGCGAGCAAGAACCGCCGAAGCCCTTGCAGGTCGGGATGCTCGAGCAGCGCCTCCATCATCCACTGGCCCAGGCCCCGTCCCTGGTACGACTCCAGGACGAAGACGTCACAAAGATAGGCGAAGCTCGCGCGGTCGGTGACGACGCGGGCGTAGCCCACCTGCTCTCCAGAGGAATAGAGCCCGAAGACGAGCGAGTTCCGGGCGGCCCGCTCGACCGTCTCCCGGGGAATGCCCGCGGACCAGTATGAGCGGGACAGGTAGCCATGGACGACGTCCAGGTCGATGCGCGCGGGGTCGTCGGAGGCGACGAACCCGTCATCGCGGTGGACTTCGTAGGGAATGGCCTCAGTGTGGGTGCGCATGGGCGTGACGCCATCCTACGTCCTCCCCACGTGTCGCCCGCTGTGCTGCACCCAGGGAGCAGTACAGTTCGTCGCGCGCGTCAGGGACAGGCCACCGCGACCTCGTCCACCTGGGTACGGCAGCGCATCCGCGAGTGACCTGGTCAGCGTGCTCGCCAACGAGTGCGTGGACATCGTGAACCACAACACGTCCAGCGGCGCCCGGCTCATCATCTACGAGTGCACGGGCAACCCGAACCAGCAGTGGGACTACCGCTGCCCCTCCGTCGCCTGACCGAGCGACCCGGGTGCCTGGAGGCGATTCAGGCACCGAGGGCCGCGCGGGCGTGACACGCTGAGGTTCTCCAGCGCGCCTGGGCCGGCCAGCCCAGGCGCGCCGTCTCACCAGAGGACATGCCCATGCCCCCCTCTTTGCTCCGCACGCGCCCCCTGCTCGTGCTCGTCCCGCTGCTCCTGGCGGCGGCACCCGCCCCCCATGCCCCGGCGCAGCCTCGGCTGGAGGACGCGGTCCCCGACACCTTCACCGGCGTGGAGCGCGTGGTGGCGGTGGGGGACGTGCACGGTGACGTGGACGCCCTGAAGGAGGTGCTCCGGCTCGCCGGCCTCATCGACGCGAAGGACCGGTGGATTGGCGGCAAGACACACCTGGTCCAGACGGGCGACGTGCCGGACCGGGGCGACCACACGCGAGCGGCGTTCGACCTGCTCATGCGGCTGGAGCAGGAAGCGCTCGCCGCGGGCGGACGGGTCCACGCCCTGCTCGGCAACCATGAAGCCATGAACATGCTGGGTGACCTGCGCTACGTGAACCCCGGGGAGATGGCTTCGTTCGCCGACCAGAGCCCCGAGCAGGACAGCGCCGGCTCCCCACCCGGCCTTAACGGGCACCGCGTCGCGTACAGCCTTCAGGGCCGCTACGGCCAGTGGCTGCGCAAGCACGCCGCCGTGGTGCGCATCAACGACACCCTCTTCGTGCACGGCGGCGTCGCGCCCGGCGTTCCCGGCGGAAACCTGGCCGAGCTCAACCGCTGGGTGCGCCAGGACTTCTTCCCCGACAATCCCCCCGGCGGCGCGCGGGACGCACAGGGCCCCTTGTGGTTCCGAGGCTACGCACTGGGCGAGCCGCAGGACGCCGAACCCGCGCTGGACGCGGTGCTGAAGCGTTATGGCGCCAGGCGCATGGTCATGGGGCACACCACGAACCGCGACGGTAAGGTGAAGGTGCGATTCAACGGCAAGGCGCTGCTCATCGACACCGGGCTGAGCACCGGGTACGGGCGGAACCTCGCGGCCCTGGAGCTTCGCGGCGGCAAGGTCAACGCCCTGTACCGCGAAGGCCCCGTCACGCTGGGCTCCGTGGAGCCCTCCGCCGCGCCGGCTCGCCCCGCGGGGCCGAAGGCCCGGAAGAAATGAGCAGACGCGCCCCGTCCGTCCCCGCGACTGCGCACGGGCGGTGACGCAACGTGCAATCCCTTGCACAGGCAAGACGTGCCATCCCTTCGCGCGGAGACAGGGCCCGGTGGTTGCATCCGGGCGGCCGCATGCGCCTTCCCGTCCCGCTCCTGGCGGCGTCCGTGCTCTTCGCCCTGCCCGCGAGGGCGGACATCACGCTGTTCCCCGAAAGAGAGACCTGGCTGTCCGTGGGCCCCCTGTACAGCGCGGCATTCGGGGCGGACGAGCCCGGCGCGGGCGTGGGCGGGGAATTGACGCTCAATTGGTTCAAGGGCGTGGGCGCCCTGGGCCTCTTCGCGCAGGCACAGAAGATGGAGCGCGGCAGCGCGCGGCTCTGCGCCGGGCTCCAGGGCACCCTGTTCTTCGGGGGTGTGGAGCTGGGCGTCATGCATGAAACAGCGAGCCGGACGCGCGTGGCGACCACGGGCCTGCACGTCGCGCCCTACCTGGCCTTCGTGTTCGGCAGCCTGGGCGTGCGCTTCGGGATTCCCCTGGCCGGGGACCGGGACATCGGCCCCGGCGGCGTGGAGCGGACGCGGCATGCCCGCGAGGTGGGGCTGGTGTTGACGCTCAAGCTCCCCGTCGCGCTGAGCTCGCACTCCGTCTGGGGTCCCATCTTCCCCTGGAACTAGCACTCAACCGAGCGGCATCTCGTCGCGAATCCACGCCGTGACGGAGTCGTGCCGGGGCTTCCAGTCCAGTTCGCGGCGCGCGCGCTTGCCACGCACGCGGCTGTTGGAGCCGAAAGAGTAGCGCGCGTGGCCCTCACCCCATTCGCGGCTGGCTTCCTCCACCGACCAGGATTGGACGGGCCCCAACCCGAGCCGCTGGGCGATGGCGGCGCCAATCTCCGCGAAGGAGGCCTCGCCGTTCTCCACGAAGTAGAAGGCCCCGGCGGGCGCGCGCTCCAAGGCGAGCAGGTACAGCGCCACCACGTCATCGATGTGCACGTTGGACCAGCGGTTGACGCCCTTGCCGACGATGCGCACCACGCCGCTCTTGCGCGCCTGCTTCACCAGCGGGGGAATCTGCACGCTGTCCGGACTGAGCCCGGTGCCCGTGCCGTAAATCATCGTGTTGCACAGGACGATGCCGCGCATTCCCTCGGCGCCGAGCACGCTGGTATCGACCGCGTGACGGGCCTGCTTGTCGGGCTCGACGATGAAGGGGGTGTCCTCGTCGAACACCTTGTCGGAGAGCACGTCGCCTCGGGCGTCGTCGCCAATCACGCTGGAACCACTGGTGTGGAGCAGCGGCTTGCCAGAGCCGCGCAGCCCCGCCAGGAGCGCCTCGACGGCCTCCGCGTGGTCACTGCTGGCCGCGTTGATGACCGCGTCCGCGCGCCGCGCCTCGGCTGTCAGCAGCGTGCGGTCCTCCAAGTCCCCCAGCACGGGCTCGATACCGAGCGCCGCCAACCGCTCCGCCTTCGCCTTGTCCCTGACCAGCCCTCGGATGGCATGGCCGCGGGCCTTCAGCGAGTGAGCAAGGGAGCCGCCGATGAAGCCGCTCGCGCCCGTCAGGAACAGTTGCATGGACGACCTCCAGGTTCAGTGATGCGTGCAGTCTGCGCATTCCTCCCAGGAAACGCCGCCCGCCTCAACGGACCACCGTCAGCTTCGGTGACTTCTGGGCACGCTGGCCCAGGTCGCTCTCTCCCCAGGCGCAGGGCCAGCCCCCCCTTGCGGAGGGATTCCCCCAGCTCGGTGAGGCTACGCGGGCTCCATGAGGCGTCCGACACGCGACGCGCGTGCTGCGCGATTGCTGAGCCAATCATGACGATTCCGTGAGGCTTGCCCAGCCGCGGCTCCCTACCGTCGGGGCATGACGAGGACGAGGGAGCGGCGCATGCGCAGCGACGGGGCGTTCACGATTCTGGCCGTCGGGGTCCTCGGGATGCTCGCCTGGGATGCGAACTCCACGTCAGAGGCCGTCGCCCGAGGCGCAGGCGTCGCCGCATCGTCGCAAGCCGCGAACCGCATCGAAGGAACTGGCACCCCAGGCATGGCGGCCCTGGGCTCGCTCCCTCAACCCGAAAAGAGACGGCGCATTCGTGGCACCGTGGTGGATGCGCGAGGAGTCCCACTCGCGGGCGTGCGCGTGTCCGCCCTGTCGCGGGCCGAGGAGCCCCTGGCAGAGCTACCGTGTCCCGACTGGGCGCCTGGTACAGGGGGCTCCCGCAGCAAGGAGAACCCCCTCCGGCTCATGCATGACTGCTGGCAGTCGGCCCAGGACATTCTGACGGAGTGGGTTTCCTCCCGCATGGGCGAAGCCATCCTCCAGGCAGAGACGGTCACCGACGGTGACGGCACCTACGTCTTGGATGGACTGGACGTCGGAATCCTGTCGGTCTGGGCCTTGAACGAGGACGGGGCGGCCGTGCAACAAGGCATCCTGGGGACGCACGACGGACTGCAGTTGGTGCTGGCTCCGGGTTTACGGGTGGAGGGAACCGTCTTTGGTGAAGACGTACCGCTACCAGGCGCCCGCATCAGCCTGGTCTCCGTGGCGACGGACCGATACTTCGACGGCATCGCAGGTCCGGACGGCCGGTTCCATATCGGCCCTCTGCCGTATGGGAATTACGTCCTCCTGGCGAAGCAGGATGGCTGGCGACCGGAGCTCCTCCATCTCAATGAGGCCACCGCCCTTCCATGGGGCAGCGTGCATCTCACACGGCCGCTGAACCATGCAGGCCGGGTCCTCTTCCAGGGAAGCCCCGTCGCGGGCGCCCGCGTCGAGCTCACCGCGGAGTTTCCACATGACTTCCCCTTTCAGTTCGCCACGTCCGACGCGAAAGGACGGTTTCATTTCTCCGGACTCCGCAATGGCTACGGCCTCAAAGTGTCGGCCTTCCATGAAGGGATGATTGCCAGCGAGGAAGTCACCCTGAAGGAACGAAACGGGGCTGAGTCGGTACTCGAACTGCGGCCTGCACCTCATTTCGAAGGAATCGTTCAAGACGAGGCGCGCCAGCCCATTCCAGGTGCCCGCGTCTCCGTCGTTCCGCAGCGCCTTGATATCGACTACCCGGTCACGACAACGAACCTGGATGGCCGCTTTCGTCTGGGCCCCTTCGGCCCCGACATGAACCAGGTCACGGTGTCAGCACCGGGTCATCTGGACGAATTCGTCACGCTGAGTTCCCCAGAGGCCACGTCCCCTGCCACCATCACCCTGTCTCGCGCGGTGTCCATCACTGGCGTTGCAGTCGACGCACACGGGGCGCCCGCTCCGAACGTCACGCTCAGGTTGGAGGGCCAATGCAACCCCACGGTGCCGCACCATAATCACGTGACGACCACGGACGACGCCGGCCGTTTCGAGCTGAAAGCCTGCCGCGCAGGTAATTGGGAGCTCCAAGCCGATGACCCGCGCTTCCTTTCAGACGTCGCTTCGGTGCACGCGCCCAGCGGAGACCTCCGCATCTCGCTGAAGCAAGGCCCGACCTTGCCAGGCACCGTGTTGGATGAGCACGATGTTCCCGTGCCCGATGCGGACGTCATCCTCGCCAGGCGCGAGGCGAAAGACACGCTCAGCCAAGATACATCTTCAGATGCCCAGGGGCATTTCCAGCTTGGGGCAGTTCCGCCAGGGCACTATACGGTGTGGGCACAAAAGGAGGTTCTGGGTGTCATCCGGCGAACCTTCGCCCAGGACATCGAGTTGCGAGAGGGACCTCCGCCGCAGGTGGAGCTGCGCTTTCCCGAAGGTGTGACGGTCTCCGGCATCGTGGTGACAACGAGCGGAAGGCCCCTGGAGGGCGCGACTATCACGGCCTCTCGGCAGTCACCAGTTGACGCGACAGAGCCGCCGACCGTCAGCTTCAAATGCGGCGGACCTTTCGGCGTTCGCACAGGCGCGGATGGGCGATTCGTCCTGCGGCATCTGTCTTCCGGCCCGCACACGATATCGGCCTCGATCGATGGCCATACCTTCGTCCCAGCACAATCCTCGGGAGGGACCGAATACGAGACCTTCACACTTCTTGTGAAGCCGGGGGAGGCCCCCCTCCGTATCGTCATGCAACGTGATTCACAAATCCGAGGCAGGCTCCTGGGTCCCAATGGGTCGCCCTTCTCAAATTTCGTCCTCAACAACCGCGAATTCTATGTCGACCCCCAGGACGGCGCCTTCAAATGGTCGACCCTGAAATCTGGGGTGCAGACGCTGAGATTCGATGCCCCTGGGATGGCATCACGAACCCTCACGGTCGATGTTCCCTTCGAAGGAGATGTGGAGTTGGGTGACATCCACATGAGTCCGGGGCCTTCCATCCTGGGTTCACTGCTGGACGCTACGCCTCACGAACCTGTCGCCATAGGCTGGTGACGGCACGGCCACATCCATTTCCACCGGGAGGAGTTGACGATTCCGGCCTCCGGGGAAATCGTCCCCACGTGGGTTCCCGACAGGCAGCCACTGCCATCTTCTGGGGAATGACGGAACGGTCCATGAACGACTATGAGTTGATTGGTTCACCGGGATGTGGTTCGGCCATCGTGGAGATGGCGCTGAGCATCACTGGCATCCCGCACCGCCTGACGGAGCTGCCCTACCTGGAGCCTGGTCCCGGGCGCGACCGGCTGCTGAAGCTCAATCCCCTGGGGCAGGTGCCCACCCTGATCCTCCCCGATGGCGCGGTGATGACAGAGAGCGCGGCCATCATCCTGCACCTGCACGACGTCTCGCCCCAGAGCGGCCTGGTGCCGGAACCCACGGCGCCCGAGCGCGTGCGCTTCCTCAACCTCCTGCTTCGCCTCGTGGGCGCGGTGTACCCGACGTTCACCTACGCGGACGACCCGCCGAAGTGGACCCTGCCCGGTCCCGCCGCGGACCGGCTGCGCGACACCGTCATGGAGCGCCGTGCCAACCTCTGGCGCGAAATCGAGGCCCAGGTGGGCAAGCCTCACGTACTCGGCAAGCGCTTCAGCGCGCTGGACCTCTACGTCACCGTGATGACGCACTGGCGCCCGAACAAGGCCTGGTTCATTCAGAACTGCCCCGCCCTGGCAGCAGTGGCCACTCAAGCGGAGAAGAACCCGCACGTCGCCGCAGTGCTGGAGCGCCACTTCAGTTAGAGACAGCGTCGGCTCCGCAGGGGCTCATGTCCAAGCCCCTGGCTCCTCGAGGCCCGCCTGGTCCTCGACAATCCCTCCCCGTGCCGCTTCGACATGGGACTCGTGAAGGGCATGGCCCAGCGCTTCGCGCCCGAGGCCACCCTCCCCCACGACACTTCAGCAGGGTGCCGCCAGAAGGGCGCGAATTCCTGCACCTACCACGTCCTCTGGCAGGTCAGCCCTCCCGGCGGCCTTGGGTTCAACCTTCTGCCCGCCCCGGGGTGTGGTCCGGGTCCGGGTAGGGGCGAACACGGTGCGGCGCGTCCTCGTCGTCGCCCTCCGCGCTCCCCGGCGTGTGGCCCGGCTCTTCCTCCATGTAGCGGCTCTGTCGTTCCTCCGCCTCGTCTGGCGGCTCGGACAGCGGCCGCGGCGCTTCCACATCTGGCATGGCGATGTCCTCCTCTTGGAGAAGATAGGCAGTCGTCAGTCATGCGATGGTCGCGCCCATATGACGCTCCACCGATTCCTTGGCACCGCTCGGGGGCTGCTGCGGAATGCCATCGGCATTCCCCTGACGCTGTACCTAGCGCTCCGCCCCGGGAAGAAGGAGGCGGAACGCGCGCAACGCAACGCCGAGACGCTCATCGCGGCCTGCCGCGCCTACCAGGCCCGGCACGGACAGCTCCCCGACACCCTGGAGCAGCTCGTGCCGGAGTTCCTCCCCCAGCTGCCACCCGCCAGGTTCAGCGGCCCTCACTTCGGCTTCACCTACGACGTGAGCGGCCCGGCGGACGCACGCCGTCACGTGCTGGGATGGACGGACAGGATTCCCTTCGGGCGCCCCTTCTTCGTCTTCGAGGAGGAGCGCTGGGGCTACCTGGATTGAGCGCGTCCCGGGCCCGCGAGCAGGCAGGCGGTCCCCTCTTCGCCGTGACTCCGAGGAGCGGTCGGGGCGCGTAGCGCCTCATCCGCCGCGTGCCTACCGTTCCCGGTGCGATTCACGGACCGAAGGGAGGCTCAGACGGTGCGCGGTGAAAGGCGTGTCGGAGTGTTGCTGTTCGGTTGGCTGGCCCTGCTCCTGGGGGCCTGTGGCCTTCCCCGGGATACCCACGGGACGCAGGAGCGCATCGTCCGAGATGGCGTGCTGCGCGCGGGGCTCGTGCGCCATGAGCCCTGGACGGGCCTCCAGGACGGCAAGCCCACGGGGCCTGAAGCCGAGGCGGTGGCGAAGCTCGCCGAACAACTGGGGGCGCGCGTGTCCTGGACGGTGGCCCCGGAAGCCGAGCTGATGCACGCCCTGGAGGAGCGAGCGGTGGACGTGGTCGTCGGAGGAATCACCGCGAAGTCCCCCTGGGTGAAGCAGCTGGGCGCGGGACAGCCCTACCTCACCACCCGGATGCGTGTGGGCGCGCCGCCGGGGCAGACCGTTCCGGAGTCCCTGGAGGGTGCTTCCGTCTCCGTGGCGCCGGGCAGTGACGCCGGGCCGCAGCTTCAGGCCTGGGGCGCCCGGGTTCGCGAGGTGGAGCGGCTGCATGAAGCCCCGGGCCTTCGGGCCGCCTGGGACTGGCAGCTCGATGGATGGGGATACGCCGCTGGCGAAGACGTGCTCCGCGAGGAGCAGCGCATCTGGGTGGTGCCCGCGGGCGAAAACCGCTGGCTGCTCACCGTGGACCGCTTCGTCCTCGACCACGCGGAGCCCATCCGGCGGCGCCTCCTCGCCTCCGCCAGAGCCGGTGAGACACCCACGACCTCCGAGGAGGACCGGCGATGAGCTGGCGCCAACGACGGCAACGCACCGGACATGCGCGCGGCCCGGTGGACCCGAAAGACTTGCCTGACGACAAGCACCGCGCCCTCAAGCGCGCGCAGCGGCTGGAGGCCTGGTCACTGGCGTACCTGGCGTCGGCCATCGTCATCATCTACCTCACGCTGGGCGCGTCCCAGGCCATGAAGGCGGCGTGGCTGGAGGACCTGCTCAGCCTCATTCCGCCCATCTCCTTCCTGGTGGGCAGCCGGGTGGCGCACCGGAAGCCCTCCGCCGAGTACCCCTATGGCTACCACCGCGCCGTCACCGTTGCGTACCTGGTGGGCTCGGTGGCGCTGCTCTTCATGGGGATGTGGCTGTTCGTGGAGTCCGTGCTCAAGCTGGTGCGCACCGAATACCCGTCCATCGGTACCACGCAGTTGTTCGGCCACACCGTGTGGATGGGCTGGCTGATGCTGGCGGCCCTGCTGTGGTCGGCGATTCCGTCCGTCTTGCTGGGACGGGCGAAGCTGCCACTGGCGGAGTCGCTCCACGACAAGGTGCTTCACGCCGACGCGCTGATGAACAAGGCGGACTGGCTCACCGCGGTCGCCGCCATGTTGGGCGTGCTGGGCATCGGCATGGGCTGGTGGTGGGCGGACGCGGTGGCGGCGGGGGTCATCGCGCTGGACATCGCCTGGGACGGACAGCGGCACCTGCGCACCGCGCTGGGTGACTTGATGGACCGCGCGCCGCGCACGCTCGACTCGAAGCACGCCGAGCCGCTGCCGCGCCGCATTCACGAGGCCCTGTGCGGCCTGGACTGGGTGGAGGCCGCGCAGGTGCGCGTGCGCGAGGACGGACACGTCTTCTGCGCGGACGTGCGCCTGGTGCCGAAGGAGCGGGGACCGGAGCTCGTCACCCGGCTGGGCAACGCCGCCGAGGACCTCAAGCGCCTGGACTGGCGCCTGCGCGACGTGATGCTGGTACCGGTGGACCGGCTCGGCTGACCCGGGCCCCGCGGGCACACCGTCAGCGCGTTCCGACGCCCGCGTCGCCGAAGGTGTCACAGGCCTCGAGCGTGCCCTGCTCCAGCCCACGCCGGAACCAGGTGACGCGCTGCTCGGACGAGCCGTGGGTGAAGGACTCCGGGACGACGTAGCCCTGGGCCCGCCGCTGCAAGGTGTCATCACCAATGGCGCTCGCCGCGGCCAGTCCTTCCTCGACGTCCCCCGACTCCAGCAACTGCCGCTGACGCTGGGCATGGTGGGCCCAGATGCCGGCGAAGCAGTCCGCCTGCAGCTCCTGGAGGACGGACAGGGCATTGGCCTCTTCCGAGGACAGGCGTCCGCGCAGCGACTGTACCTGTCTCGAGATGCCCAGGAGGTTCTGCACGTGGTGCCCCACCTCGTGCGCCACGACATAGGCTTGCGCGAAGTCACCGGGCGCGCCGAAGCGCCGGTCCAGTTCGTCGAAGAAGCCGAGGTCCAGGTACACGCGCCGGTCCGGTGGACAGTAGAAAGGCCCCACCGCGCTCTCCTGGAAGCCGCATGCGGACTGCACCGCGTCCGTGAAGAGCACCAGCCGGGGCTGCGCGTATTGCACGCCCACGGGCGCGAGCACTTCCGGCCAGGTGTCCTCCGTGTCCGCGAGCACGACGGACACGAAGTCCTTGAGCTCTTCCTGCCGGGGGTCCAGGCGCTGGCCCGAACCGCCCGTGCCGTCCACGCTCCGAGGGTCCTCGCCTCCGCCCAGCCCGAGCTCGGAAGGGTCTCCTCCGAGCAGCAGCACCAGCAGCGCCACGACGATGGAGGCCGCGCCGCCCCCCAGCGCCAGCGGGCGGCCCAGGCCACTGCCCCGCCGGTCCTCGACATTCGAGCTGCGACGTCCACCCTGCCACCGCATGCGGCGCCCCCCTGGCTGGTCCCTGGCGGCCTCAAGATAAGCAGCCAGGGACACGCAGGTGGATGACAGCCCCTGCCAGGCGGGACGGCCAGCAGGCAGGGGGCCGGGGTGGGCTACGGCTGGGACATGGCCTGGATGACGGGCCGCGCCTTGCCCTCATCCGCGGTGATGGAGACAACGAGCCGCTGAGAGCAGCCCTCGAACTCCTTCCGAAGGGACTCGGCCGTCACCGTCTGGAGCAGCGCGGGCCGGCGCGTCACCGTGTCCGGCTCGAAGCCCCGGACGCGCGCGGTCAGCAGCGCGTTCACCCAGGCTTCCGAGCTGATGAAGGAGACGGCCTGGGACGCCAGCATCCCCCTGCGAGCCCGCTCCAGCGCGTGCTCGGGCACTTCCTTCCCGAAGGACGAGAGCAGTTGGGTCACGGTGCTGATGCTTTCACCCATGCGCTGCACATCCACCGCGCCCTCCAGCACCAGGTGGGCCGCGCCGCCGCGCCCCAGCCAGGGCCGCGCGGAGAAGCCGTACGTCGCCCCCCGGCGCGAGCGCATCTCCCCCCAGGCGTGATTGTGAATCAGCTCCGCCATCAACGCGTAGCGCGCCTCTGCTTCGGGCGTGGCCGTGGGCAGCCGGCAGGCCAGTTGCACCTGTGCCTGGCTCGCGCCAGGACGCGGCGAGAGCAGGACCGTCGCCTCCGAAGACGCCGCCGGCAGCTCCGGCGCGGCCGGCGTGACGACGGGCGCCGCCTTCCCCCGGCTCCAACCGCCGAGGTACTTGCGCGCCAGCCCCTCCACTTCCTTCACGTCGAACTCGCCGGCGATGACGACCACCGTATTGGCCGGGCGATACACGTCCTTCAGCCATGCATCGGCTTCCGTCCAGGACACCTGGGCCAGGTCCGCGCCGGTGGCGGCGCGCGCAAAGGGATGCGTGCCATACAGCGCCTTCTGGAGGTGACGCTCGGCCAGGAACTCCGGATTCGAGTCCACCGCCTGGCGCCAGGGCAGCACCTGCTCGCGGTAGAAGCGCACCACGTCCTCGGAGGTCCGCGTGGAGTCGAGCTGCTCGGCCAGCATCGCCAGCATGTTGCCGACGTTGCCGGCCGTGCCGGAGATGCCGACGCGCAGGTGGTCGCGCTGGAACGACGAGGTCGAGTGCAGGCCCCAGTCACTGGGGCGGCCCTCGAACCAGGACTCCCGGAAGGAGCCCCAGTTGGCCAGGTCCGCCACCCCCGACTTCGCGCCGTAGGACGAACCGCCGCCCAGCGCCGCGCCGATGCGGACCACCGGGAGGCCCGGACGCGGAGCGAGCAGCACCTCCATGCCATTGTCCAGCTTGAGCACCTGCACGGGCGAATCGAGCGCTGCCGTCATGGACGGCGTCACCTGCTCGGCGGGCGTGGTCCAGGGCTCCTCGTCCGCGGACAGCGTGGCGGCCGCCGTCGCCGCGCCCGGCACCTCACCGGGACGGACGACAATCATTCGCACCCGGTCCCGCTGCAGCCACTGGTAGGAGAAGTCCGTCACCTTGCCGCCGCCGAGCCCCATCAGCGCCACCTGCGAGCGGGTGTAGGAGCGCACGTCCTGCGTGAAGTGGGTGAGCAACGCCCGGCGCTCGGTGCGGGACATGAGGTCCTCTGACTCCAGCACCATGCCCGTCACCACCTGCCGGCGCGTCGCCTGGAAGTCGAACTCGCGGCCCAGCACGGAGCCGGGCTGAATCTCCTGGACCCACGCGTTCTGCACCTGGTCCAACACCTTCCCCGCCGAGCGCGTCGGGTCGTCGCCCCGGCTGAGCCGCACCCGCACCACCAGCAGCGAGGCGCGCGTCCCCGGAATCAGGTTGGTGGAGATGTCCGCGATGTCGCCGTCGTTGCGCACCGCGCCCCAGAGGTTCTGGCCGAAGGTGGCACGCACGAAGTCCTGGACCGCGCTGGACTCGTCGAAGCCGCGCGGCAGCACCCAGGACAGATATACCTCCGGCGTGGGCACGGCGGCGGTGAAGACGGGCACCGACTTCTGGGCGGGCGTGGTGGCCGGGGCCGCGGGCTGCGCGGGCAGACGCGCCTCCAGCGCCAGGGGTGCGCCTGTCCCCACCCAGGCCTCGGGCAGGTTTGCCCGAAGCGTGGCCTCCACGGCCGCCAGGTCCACGTCACCGGCGATGACCAGCGTGACGTTGTCTGGACGGTAGTGCGCCCGGGCGAAGCGCTGCGCATCCGACAGGCTGAGCGCGGACAGCGACTCATGCGTCCCGGCGAGAGGACGCGCGTAGGGGTGTCCACCGGGGAAGGCCGCGGCGTTCAACCAGCTGAAGACCTGTCCCACGTAGCCCGTCTCGTTGCGCTGGCGGAGCTCGTTGCGGACCACCTCGCGCTCGACTGCGAACACCTCCGGGCTCACGCCCGCGAGCGGCGCGGCCAGGCGCTGGCCTTCCAGCTTCAGGAGAACGGGCAGGGCCTCCTTCGGGCCCAGCGTCTCGTAGGACGTGTAATCCAGACTGGTGGAGGCGTTGTAGAAGCCCGCGCCCGACGCCTCCAGGCGCCGCCACACCGACGGACTCCCCGCGTGGCGGGAACGGAACGCCAGGTGCTCCACGACGTGCGCCAGGCCCTCCTTGCCGCCTGGGTCACTGGAGCCCCCCGCGCCCACCACCGCGACCACCGCCACCACGGGAGAGCGGGCATCCTGCTCCACCACCACGCGGAGCCCCGAGGGGAAGCGGAAGTCCCGCAACGGGAAGGCCACGTCGCGCATGACGATCTGCCCACGCTGGGGCAGCGTGGCGCACGCGCTCAGCAGCAGCGTCAGGGCAACGACGGCGGCACGGGGCCGCCAGACGGAAGGGAGGGAGATACGCGGGCGAAACATCCAAGCTCCAAGGACGAACCCGGGAGCGGCGCGCTGGGGCATTCCCCACCGCCTCCCCCGAGCGGAAGTGAATCTCGACAGCGATGAGGCGAAGACCGTGCACGAACCGCGCTGGCCCTGGACTCAAGGCCAGACGGACGGAATGCTCATACCATCCGCGGGAAGACAGGCCAAGCGCCGGGACTTCCAGGCGCGATTGCCACATCCAGGCACCTCCGCAATTCTGGCAATCCACAACGCAACAGGACCGTCTTCGCGACGGGGGAGGCATCATGCGAGCTACGTGGATGGGCGTGGCGCTGGCCACGGTCTTCATGGGGACAGGCTGTGGCGGCATGGACCCGGGACTGGAGGACCCCGCCAGCACGGACGAGGCACACGGAGCCGAAGTCCAGGCGCTGACCACCTGTGAAGACTGCCATACCACCTACACCGCATGCATTCGTCAGGCCCTTGGGGACCCCGAGGAGACGCAGGTCTGCATCGACCAGCGGCACGAGTGCGCGCTGCAATACTGTCCGTGACGGCGCGCGCGCCGAACCCATGGCGCTGACGCGCGGGGCGGGAGGAGCGCCTCTCCCTCCGCCCGCCGTCTATCTGAGACAGGCGCGGGACGGACTCTGTTGACCGCTCGCCATCCGCGCGCCCAGAGACATCGAGGCGCGACAGACACGTCGGGGCAGGCGGCTACATTGCGCCCCGCCCAGCACCACGCCCGTTCCGGCGTGCGCAGGCGAAAGGGAGCAACCATGGCCTTGCAGAATGATTACCAGGACGTGCTCGACGTGGCGAAGAACGTGGGCGCCAGGGTCGAGTCGCGCGAGGAGAACGGCAAGCTCATCATCAAGGGGACGGTGGACTACGCCTGGGACCGGGACCGGATGTGGGACCAGATCAAGGCCAGACATCCGAACTGGCAGAACGAGGTCATGGTCATGCTCACCGTCACGCACGAGACGCCGTACGGCCTGTACACCGTCAAGTCAGGCGACACGCTGAGCAAGCTGGCCAAGGACATCTACGGGGACATGAAGCTGTACCCGAAGATTTTCGAGGCCAACAAGGACCAGCTCAAGGACCCGGACAAGATCAAGGTCGGGCAGGTGCTGAAGCTGCCGCCCAAGTCCATCGCCAACGCCTGACATCGAGCGAGGCCAGGGGGCACCGAGACGTGCCCCCGTGGCCCCTCAAGTCAGGTGTCGCACCAGCCGGGCGGGGACGCCCGCCACGAAGCTGTTCGGCGCCACATCCTCGGTCACCACCGCTCCTGCGCCCACCACCGAGTTTTCGCCCACAGTCACGCCCGGCAATATCGTGACGGCCGCCGCAATCCAGACATTCCGCTGGAGCACGATGGGCTTCGCGACCGCGGAAGCACGCCGCAGGGCGGGCTCCAGGGGATGACTCGACGTGATGAGGTTCACCTTCGGGCCAATCATGACGTCGTCAGCGATGTCGATACCGCCGATGTCCATCAACGTGCAGCACTGGTTGATGAACACATTCCGCCCGACGCGGATGTTGACGCCATGGTCGGTATAGAACGGCGGGATGAGTGAAAACGAGCTGTCGACATTCCTGCCGGTCAGCTCACTGAAATGCGCCCTGATCTCCTCGGCATCATCGAAGGTGCGCTTGTTCAATTCCGCGGTCAGGCGCATCGCTCGCCGGATGTTGCTGAACATGACCTCTGATTCAGGGGTGCCAATCAGCACCTCCCGGGGAAGGAATGGCTTCTCGCCATGCATGGAACGGTTCTCCTGGAATTACGGCAGCCATTGAAGCGTGCGTGCCGTTGAATAGAACCCTAGCCAGTGCATCACTGAGACATCAAACAACTTGATATCCCCTGAGACACAACCGCGGGTTGTGCCGTTCCCTGGCACCCTCCTATCCCGTGCGGTACCCTCCCCTGACGACACTGGAGCAACGGAGGCGGGGCAGCGTGGATTTCGATGGGGTGCGGACCTTCATTGCCGTCGCCGACACGGGACAGTTCCAAGAGGCGGCATCAAGGCTGTCACTGACTCAGCAAGCCGTCTCGAAGCGCATCGCCGCGCTCGAAGCCAGCCTCGGGGCCCGGCTGTTCGTCCGGACGCCACGCGGCGTTCAGCTCACCATCGACGGGCAGGTGTTCCTGCCTCACGCTCGCAGCCTCCTCGAAGCGGCGGAGCGGGCAGCCGATTCCGTGCGCCCTGGCCGCCGCCGGCTCCGTGTCGACGTGGTCAAGCCGAACCTCGGGAGCGCACGCATCCTTCGGGACTTCCACAGCGCCCATCCTGAAATCGAAATCGACGTCGTCACGCATCTCTTCGACGCGAAGACCGCGTTGGCCGCTGTGCGGGCTGGGACGATTGACGCGACGTTTCGCGCCATCACCCGGCCCGCGCAGCAACTGACCGACGGCGTCGTGGCGACCCGGGTTCTCGACGACGCCGTGGAGCTCCTCACGAGCGATACGCACAGGCTCGCCACAGCGACTTCGCTGACGCCGGCCGAGCTCGCGAAGCACAAGGTCTGGATGCCCTTCATCGTCCCAGGAACAGAGTGGGCCGCCTATTACGACGAGCTCGCCGCGAGATTCGGGCTCACCATCGACACGCTCGGCCCCGACTTCGGCATCGATGCGCTCCTGGAGGTGATTGCCGGCTCCTCGAGCCTGGCCACCCTGGTCGGTGAACACATCCGGCTGGTGTGGCCGGCCGAGTACAACCTCCGCCGCCTCCCCATCCGCAACCCGATGCTCGTGTACCCACATTCCCTGGTCTGGCGTAGCGACAACGCGCACCCCGCGCTCACGAAGCTCCGCGCCTTCCTCGACGCCCGGAAGGACCGCTATCGGCATCCCAAGGCGTGGTCCCCTCCATGGACGGACCGCTGAAGACAGACACGTCGATGTGAGGCAGGTCCGAGCCCCCTACAAGCGCTCAGCGGACCTGCGCCGGCGTCGTCACAGGCTCGGGCTTCGGCAGGTCCGCGTCCTTCAGCACCTTGCCTCGCAGATGCCGCTCCGTCGCGTCCGTGTAGCCCCGGTCCACCAGCCCGCTCAAGTCGAACGGCACGCCCCGGGTGCGCTCCAGCTTCTCCGCGCGCGCTTCCAGTGTCTTGGCGGCCACCTTCTCCTCGTACCCCACGCCCACCAGGATGCGGTTCGAACTCTGCGGCACGATGAACTCATACAACTGCGTGAAGGCCACCTGCCACGTGTGCACCATGGCGTCGTAGTGACGGTTGGGCGGAAAGGCCCACACGTTGCCCACCACCGCGCCCTGGGGGCTCAGCTTCGCTCGCACCGCCGCCAGGAACTCCTGCGTGGCCAGGTGCTCGGGGATGCTGTCCGGGCCATAGGCATCCAGGAAGATGAGATCATACGCGGGCCGCTCGGCTTCGATGAAGCGCCGGCCGTCTCCGACGTGCGCGCGCAGGTGCGTGTCCTCCCGGAAGCCGAAGTAGCGCCTGGCCACCGTCACCACATCCGGATCGATGTCCACCACGTCGATGTGCGCTCGCGGCACCACCTTGCGCAGGAACATGGGCATGGCCCCGCCCCCCAGCCCCACGATGAGGATGCGCTTGGGCGCGGGCACGTAGGCCAGCCCCACCATGGAGACCTGCGTGTAGGGCAGCACCAGGTCCAGCGGCTTGCCCGGCCGGACCACGCTCTGCAGCGCCCCCGAGGCATCGAAGCCCAGGTACCGGCGCCCCTCCTCGTCCTCCGTCACCGAGATGAGGGTGTAGGGCGATTCCTTCTCGTACAGGACCTTGCGGGACGCGGAGGCCGTACATGCCAGGAACACCAGCCCCACCAGCAGCAGCCGCTGGGTCACACCGCGCATGTCCATCCCTTTCCGGTACAGAGTACCAAAAAGACAGCATTTCTCTCAGGAAAAACAACAGGTTGACGCATACGGCGCCGAGGTTCACCTTGCCGCGCATGAGCCACGTCGAGGCGTCGCTGCCGGACCATGCCCGCGCCATCATCGCCGAGGAAGAGGCCTTGCTGGCCCGTGTTCAGTCCACGCTGGAAGCCGCGCGGCGCAAGTCCGCACGCGGACAGGACGCCCAGGGACTTGTCGCCCAGTTGCAGGTGCTGCGGGACGACGCCTCCACCGCTGCCGTGGCCGACCTGCCGCACATCTTCGCGCAGATGAACCAGATGCGCGCCCTCCTGGAACGTCAGGAGGGAGTGAAGCTTCCCGACCCACAGGCCCCCTACTTCGCGCACCTGCGCCTCAATGGCGAAGGCGGCCCGCGCGACTACCTGCTGGGCCGCACCACGTTCGCGGACGTGGGCGCTGGTGTGCGCGTCATCGACTGGCGCTTCGCTCCCGTGGCCCGTGTCTTCTATTGCTACGAGGAAGGCGACGACTACGAGGAGTACTTCGGTGAGCGGCTCGCCGAGGGCAGCGTGGAGACGCGCCGGCTGGTCATCATCGAGCGCGGCGTGTTGACGCGCATCATCTCCGGCGCGCTGGTGCTGGAGCGCCTGGCGGACAGCACATGGCGCAGCGTGAACCGCGACTTCGCCACGCTCCAGTCGGGCGGCGCGGGGACGGCGGCGCGGCCGGAGTTCCTGGGCACCGGCAAGGGCGCGCGGCGCATCGAGGATGCCTTTGGCGTCACCGCCATGTTGGACGCCGAGCAGTACGAGGCCGTCAGCACCGGCCCGGACCGGCCGCTGCTGGTGCTGGGCAGCGCGGGCAGTGGAAAGACGACCGTGGCGTTGCACCGGCTGGCGAAGCTGGCCTTCGACGACCCGAAGACGTTCCCGCAGGCCCGCATGAAGCTCATCGTCCCGGAAGAAGGGCTGGCGCGGCTGTCCCGCCGGCTGCTGGCGCCGCTGGGCCTGGGCAACGTGGCCGTGCAGACGCGGGATGCCTGGTTGCTCGCCGCCGCGCGCTCCGCCTTCAACGTGCCCGGCATCAAGCTGTGGAATGACACGCCGCCGCTGGTGTCCCGCCTCAAGCGCCACCCCACCCTGCGGCGCGCGTTGGCCGCCCGGGTGGGCGTGCCAAAGACAGACGCGGGCACCACGCTGGAGCGGCTGCGCACGCGGATGGCGGACGCGTACATGGACCGGCACTTCCTGGAGAGCGTGGTCACCGCCGCCAAGGGCGAGATTCCTCGCACCGCCATCGACGAGACGCTGGAGCACACGCGCCTCCAGCTCGCCACGCCGCTGTCCAAGGCGCTCAAACACATCACCGACGCGGAGCGGCTCATCACCGTGGATGGGCGCTCCATCGAGGACGACACGCCGGACGCCATGGCCGGCACGGTGGACCTGGACGACCTGCCCGTCCTGATGTTCCTCAAGGCCCAGCACACCTCGCTGGGCCTGGAGCGGCTGGCGCACGTGGTGCTGGACGAGGCCGAGGACTTCTCCCTCTTCGAGCTCTTCGCCGTCCGCCAACTGCTGGGCAAGGGCAAGAGCTGCACGCTGGCCGGCGACGAGATGCAGCAGACGGACGCGGGCTTCGCGGGCTGGCCCGCCGTCCTCAACGAGCTCAACATCCGCGACGCCGCCACCTGCCGGCTTCAGGTCTCCTACCGGTGCCCCCAGCCCGTGGTGGAGCTGGCGCGGCAGGTGCTGGGCGCGCAGGCCCCGGAGGCCGCCGCCACCGGCCGCGCGGGCGCTCCGGTGGGCTTCCACCACTTCCCCGACGAGGCCCAGGCGCAGCTCTTCATCGGCGAGGCGCTCCGGGACCTCGTGGCCCGCGAGCCCCACGCCTCCGTGGGCGTCATCGCCAGCAGCCCCGAGTCCGCGAAGGCCATCTACCGCGTCGTCTCCGACCAGCCCTGGGCGCGGCTGGTGAGCGACGGCGAGTTCACCTTCGAGCCCGGCGTGGACGTCACCGACGTGGGCAGCGTGAAGGGCCTGGAGTTCGACTACGTCATCCTCCCGGACGTGACGGCGCGGGCCTACCCGGTGGACGACGAGTCACGCCGCCGCCTGCACGTGGCGGTGACGCGCACCTCCCATCAACTGTGGGTGGTGTCCTCCGGCGTCCGCTCGCACCTGGTCACGCCGGGTGGCGCGGCAGCTCCACGGTGAAGGTGGAGCCCTGGCCGGGCACGCTCTCCACGAGGATGCGCCCCTCCATGGCGTCCACAATCTGCTTCACGATCCACAGGCCCAGCCCCAGTCCGCCGTAGTGCCGCTCGCTGGCCAGCCGCTCGAAGCGCTGGAAGAGACGCGCGCGCCCCTCCGGCGGAATGCCCATGCCCTGGTCCTTCACCGACAACCAGGCGCGCGACGCATCCGCCCCCACCCGCACTTCAATGGGGCGGCCCCGGCCGTACTTGATGGCGTTGGAGAGCAGGTTCTGCAGCACCTGCTCCAGCCGCAGCCGGTCCCAATGGCCGGTGGCGGCGCCCTCCGCATCCAGGTGCAGCGCACAGCCCGCGCGCGCCAGGTCCTCGGTGAAGCGGGGCACCACCTCGCGGGTGAGCGCGGCCAGGTCCAGGTCCTCGCGCTCCAGCCGCAGCCGCCCCGCGGTGATGCGAGACACGTCCAGCAGCTCGCGCACCAGGCTCGACAGGCGGGAGACCTGCCGCTGCACCGCCACCACCTTCGTGGAGAGCGCCTCCGGTGGCGCGGGGCCATTGCTGGCGCGCGGGTCCATGTCGCGCCGCAACGCCTGGATGTTGAGCATGAGCGAGGTCAGCGGCGTGTTGAGCTCGTGAGACGCCACGGACAGGAACGAGTCCCGGGCGCGCACGGCCTCCTGCGCCTCCGTGTAGAGCCGGCCGTTGTCCAGCGAGGTGGCGGCGCGGCGGGCCAGGTCTTCCGCCAGCCGCACGTCCGCCTCCGTGTACCTGCGCCGGGACTCCGAATTGAGCAGCGTGAGCGCCCCCAGCACCCGGCCCCGGCTGATGAGCGGAACGATGATGTACGCGCTGATGCCCAGCGCCTCCACGGCCCGCCGGTACGCCGAGCTGCCCCCCTGGGCGGCGGCGAGCATGGCGGGAAAGTCCGGGATGAACTCGGTGACGCCGGTACGCAGCACCTTGCCGATTCCCGCCGCGTCCTCCAGGCGGATGGGATAGCGCGCCAGGAAGTCCTGCGCGGGCGCCACCATCTCCGGCTTGGAGAAGGCGACGGCGGCGCGGCGCACCTGCCCGTCCGGCATGGGGAGGTCCACCGAGCACGCGTCTCCCAGGACGGGAACGGCGAGGTGGGCCATGCGCTGCAGGATGAGGTCGTGCTCCAGGGACGACGCCAGCACCTCGCTGGCCTGGGCCAGGAAGGCCGCGTGCCGCTGCGCCCGGCGCATCTCGTCGTAGAGGGCCCGAAGCGTCGCCTCCTGCTTCTTCTCCGCGCTGATGTCTCGCGAGAACAGGACGACCCGCTCATGGACGCGAAACAGCCGTTTCACGAACCAGCGGTCCTGGGGCTCTGTGTGGCATTCGAACTCGTCGGATTCGCCCGTCCGGGCCACCTGGAGGAAGCGCTCCTGGAAGGAACGCTCCGCCCACTCCGGGTGCAGCTCCCAGAGCCTCCGGCCGAGCAGCTCCTGGCGCGGCCGGCCCAGGTGCCGCTCCAGGGAGGGATTCACATGGACACAGACCGCGTCCAGCGAGCAGACCACGACCGCTTCCGGCATCTGGTCCAGCAGGGCGGTATCCAGCCCGCTGGCGTCCGACCCGCCGTGGCTGGCGCCACCAGGGTCCTGTCCGGTCGAGAGTGAGTCCACGCGGTCGGTGTGAGAACGGGCCAAGGCGATGTACCTGCCGCTTAACATTTCCGCCGCGCCCACCCCACTGTCACGCGCCGGAAATCTGCAAGGCAGCCGACATTCTCGCCGCTCGGGGGAGACGCCCTTCCCCACCCCGAGGCATGCCGGGCGCGCCCGCGGAGGCACTGTCCGGAGATGGACAGTCTCCTCGCCCGCACGGGAGCGCGCTCAGGGCGACTGGAGGCCCTGGCGCCAGGCCTCGCGGCGGCGCTCCTGGGCTTCTCGCCGGTCCAGCGCGTCCTGCTCCTGCGCCGGCAGCTCCGCCAGCCGCGTGCGGTGCATGTTGATGCTCAGCTCGTAGAGCCCGCGGTCCCGCTCCGGCAGCACGTCACCAAACCGGGACAACACCTCGGTGGAGAAGGTGATGAAGTCCTCGGACACCTGACGGCGGTGGCCGTAGTACTCGCGAATCTGCTCCACCGTGGCATCGGCGGACAGCACCTTGCCGTAGAGCTCGTTCCAGCGGCGGGACTCCGCTTCGCGGCGCTCCAGCTCCGCCGGGTCCTGCGTGGGCGCACCCATCCGCCAGTAGAGGTTGTCGGGCAGCTTCGCGCGAATCACCTGCAGGTCCACCGGGTGCACCTTGGGCGCGTTGTCATCCGGCACTTCCTCGGGCGGCCGCGTCAGGTCCAGCGGCGGCGGCGTGGCCCGCGGAGGAGGCGGCGGCGTGCGCGCCTCGGCATGCGGCGCCATGGGCGTGGCGGCCTGCTCGATGACGGCGGGAGACTCCGGCGTCACCGGCTCCGGGTCCTGACGAAGCGCGTACACCAGCGCCGCCACCACGAGGCCCGTCGCCACGACAAGGCCGGGCAGGCCCTTCCTCCATGCATTCACGGCCATGCCGCTCCGAATACCGCGCACGGAGTGGGCGCGGCAACCTCCCACCGCGCGATAGCGCAACGCACCACATCGGATGCCGCAATGCGTCGCATCCTTGGCGCAATGCAGCACCCGCGTCCCTCTCGTCGGAAACGTGAAACAACCACAATCCTCCTGACGCGGATGCAACGCCATTGTATACACGGATTTCCCAACTAAACCCGGAGGTCCCCGAATGAAGAACCTGGTCCTGGCTGGACTCACGGCCGCCGCGCTCGTGCCCGCAGCCGCACGCGCGGAGGTGGTGATGTCCTCCATCGTCGACGTGCTGGTGGACGGTGGCAACAACTACAACTGGCAGAAGGTGGAGCTGCCAGGAACCAAGTGTGGCAATGGCTCCCAGTTCAAGTTCTGGGTACATCGCACGGGTTCGCCCAACCTGATGTTCCTGTTCGAAGGTGGCGGCGCGTGCTGGGATTACGACACGTGTAGCGGCCGCGCGGGCCTGCTGGGCGCCGCCAATCCGAACGGCATCGCCGACGACTACATCACCCAGTTCACGGCCAAGTATGTGTCGCCGCTCGTCAACGGCGCGGACCCGGGCCTGCCGGGGCGCAGCAAGACGGACCTGGTGACGAAGGGTTGGAACATCGTCTACGTGCCGTACTGCACCGGTGACGTGCACGTGGGCAACAACGTGGCCACCTACGTCGATTCGACGGGGCAGAACCCGCCGCTGACGTGGCACCACAACGGCTACAACAACACGCTGGCGGTGGCGAACTACGCGAAGACGCAGTTCCCCAACGTCCAGAAGATGCTGATGACGGGCTACAGCGCGGGTGGCACGGCGACGTCGGCCGGCTACTACTTCCTGCGCAAGGCCATCAACCCGGCGCGGGGCTACCTGCTCAACGACTCCGGCCCCATCTTCCTGGCGCCCAACGCGAACTTCCGCTCGCGCGCGCTGCACGACAAGATTCGCCAGTCGTGGGACCTGAACTCCGTCTTCTCCCTGCTGCCGGGCACGTTCAGCCAGAGCGACTTCGGCACCATCAACCGCATGGTGGCGCAGGAGTTCCCCAACGACCAGCTGGCCTACACGGGCTACTCGCGCGACTACAACTACTCGCGTTTCTCGTATGACCGCTTCCACTCGCCCAACGACAAGGAGTCCGTGCTGGGCTACTGGAAGCAGGACCAGGACGCGCTGGTCACCGAGCTGAACAAGTACAACAACTTCAGCTATTTCATCCCGCACGAGCGCGCCATCAACTCCAGCCACTGCAGCACCATCATCACCTTCATCGGCGCGCACGCCTGCCAGCAGATGGAGAAGAAGCGTTACTGGTACGAGTACCTCGAGTTCCCGTGGAGCCAGACGTACAAGTGCTACAGCGAGTTCGTGGGCATGGACACGTTCCTGTCGCGGTGGATCAACGGCAACCAGCGCGTCCGCATCTACGAGCCCGCCAACGGCTACAACGCCGAGGACCCGGGCATGCAGATTGTCGCCCCGCTCATCAACGGCGCGCTGGGCGGGTAGTCAGCCGCTGACGCCGGGCCTGGCCCGGTGACGCCACACCTGGAGCGGGACGTCGGGGATTCCCGGCGTCCCGCTTCGCCGTTTCAGGCGCCGGGCGAATGGCGCCTCCCCTGCCGCTGGCCACGCGGCCAGTGGGGCGATAGACGAAGCCACGCCATGGACAACCTCACCCACGGACTGCTCGGGCTCGCCATTGGCGCCATGCGCAAGCCCGACGTGCGCCCCGGCGCCCCGGAGCGCGCCTCCCCCACGGACCGAGCGGTGCTGGTGGCGTCGGTGCTCGCCGCGGAGCTGCCGGACCTGGACACCCTGCTGGCGCGCGGCGACGCGGTGACGGTGGCGCTCCAGGCCCACCGGGGGCTGTCCCACGCGCTCGTCGCCGCGCCGCTGGTGGCGCTCACCGCCACGCTGGCCGCCCGCGCCTGCTTCTGCGGCGCGCGGCTGGCGCCCGTGTTCCTCACCAGCCTGGCCTCCGTCGTCTTCGCGCACCTCCTGCCCGACTTGTGGACGGGCTGGGGGACGCGGGTGCTGCTGCCCTTCTCCGACAGCCGCCTGAGCCTGGACTGGACGATGGTGGTGGACCCCTGGGTGACGCTGCCGCTGCTCGGCGGAGCCATCCTGGCCTGGCGCCGGCGCGCGGACTGGCGGCGGACGCTGCTGTGGAGCGCGGCCTGCTCCGTGGCGTACGTGGGCTTCCGCGTGGCCACCTGGGCGGTGCTGACGCAGCGGGTGGAGGCGGCCTACCCCGCCGCGCAGGCGGTGCGCGTCTTTCCCCTGCCCTTCTCCGTGAGCACGTGGCGCTACGTGGCCACGCTGCCCGGTGACGTCTTCGCCGCGGGAGATGTCCCCCTGGCGGGTCCGCCCTCGGAGGCCCGGCGCGCGGAAGCCACCGGGAGCACGCTGCCGGAGCACGTGCAGGCCGTGCCGACGGTGCGCGAGGCGCTCGCATGGGCCCGCTTCCCACTCGTCCACATGGAGCCGCTGGCCGAAGGAGGCCGGAAGGTGCGCATCGCCGACCTGCGCTACCACCTGCGCGGCGAGCCAACGCTGGCCTTCGTCATCCACCTGGACGCGTCCAACGCGGTGACCCACGCGCAGTTGGAGCGCGGTGGCAGCGCCAGCGAGCTGCTGCGCAGGTGGCGGAGCGCTGACACCGCGGCGCCCTGAAGAAACACGAAGGCCCCGGCGAAAGCACGCGGCTCCCACCGGGGCCCGGACTTCAAGCCCGAGCGCCGCTCAGGTGAGGCCCGGCAGCTCCCCCGTGTAGTCGGGGTGGCCGAACGTATTCACATTCACGCCGAAGGCTCGGGCAATGGAGACCAGCAGCTTGTTGTGCGCCACGGCGCCACTCAGCCGCGTGCCGGGGCCCGCCCAGCCGCCCAGCGGGTTGGAGCCCGCGGGGCGCACGCGCAGGAAGCGGCCCATGCGGAAGCGTCCCCCCGCCCCGCCCGCGAGCACGGTGGGGACGCGCACGTTCATATGGCCGGACGCATCGCCCAGCTCGTTGCCCCAGTAGATGAGCGTGTTGTCCAGCGCGGTGCCGCTGCCCTCCGGGATGTTGGCCAACTGCGTCATCAGGTAGGCCAACTGCTCGGCGTACCAGCGCTGAATCAGCACCATCTTCCCGCGGATGGTGCTCCGGCGGGGCTCATCCTGCACGTCGAGCAGGTGGGCGATGTCGTTGTGCGTGTCCTCGTGGATGCGCAGCCAGGGCATGGACGGCCCCGGAATCGTCATGGTGACGACGCGCGTCAGGTCACACGCGAAGGCGCGCGCGATGAGGTCCATGTGCAGCCGCGTCAGCGCCGGCATGTTGTTGAGGTCCCCCAGGCCGCCCAGGCCGTAGGACGGCGGAGCGGCGCCGCCACCGCAAACGGCCTCGCCGGACTGCTGCTTGGGGAGCGGCGCCGGCTCCACGGCCAGCGCCCCCAGACGCCGCTCGATGTCGCGCAGCGCCTCCAGGTGCGTCTCCAGCTTCTGGCGCTCGGCGCCCGCCAGGCGGTTGCGCAGGCGCGTGGCGTCCTTCATCAGGAAGTCCAGCAGGCTCTTGCGGCGCGCCCGGTTGCTCGCCACCTGCGCCGGGTCGGCGGACGGCGAAGGCGCGTCACCGAAGAGGCGCTGGTACACGTTGGCCGGGTCGCGCTCGAAGGGGACGCGCGAGCCGTTCGCCGTGAAGCTGATGCTGTTGTAGACGTGCTGGCCGCCGAACTGCTCCCAGGCGTTGAGCTGCAGGGAGCGGAAGCGCGTGCCACCACCGATGTGGTTGCCCAGCACCTGGTCCAGCGAGGCGCTCTCCGGCAGGTGGTCCCCGCTGCCGGTGTTGACCTTGCTTCCGGTGAGGAACGTCACCGGGCCGCCTTCATGGCCCGTCAGGCCCTGCTCGTAGAGGACCTGGTAGTCCAGGCCGTCCAGCACCAGGAGCTTGTCCCGGTGTTCTTGGAGCGGCAAGAGCATGGAGTTGGGGAAGTCGAGCGTGAAGTTCGTCTCCGAGCCCTGGGGATTCCAGAGCTCCGGGAGGCAGCCGTGCGAGGTGAACAGGGCCACGAAGCGCAGCGGCGGCGTGGTGCCCTGGGCGTAGGCGTCAGTGGTGCCGAGCAGGTTGGCCAGGGGAAGCGCCGCCGTCGAGCCGGCCAGCGCCTGGAGCAGGGAGCGTCGGGAAAGTTCGCGGAGCATGGGGGCTACTCGGGGGAAGAGGTACGCCGGTGGACGAAGTACGGGGAGCGCACGAGGCCGACGAGCGCATCGCCCATGCGCCACTCCGGGTTGGCCCGGAACATGGACCGCATGTCGGCCAGCATGTGCTCGTCGACGGGGGTCTCGTCACGTCCCATGGCGAAGCGGAAGAGCTGGAGCGGCACGCAGTCCCCCACGTCGTCGCTGGTCGCCAGCACGCGCGCCAGCGCCGCGGCGCCCGTGAAGGGGACCGTCCCCGTGGAGAGCTCCACGGCGCCGGAGGCATCCACCGCCAGGCCGTTCTCCACCGTGCGGTGCTTGCCCAGGCCGTCGAAGTCCTCGAAGCCGAAGCCGATGGGGTCCAGGGTCCGGTGGCAGCCCGCGCACGTCGGGTTGTTGGTGTGGGCGGCGAAGCGCTCACGCGTGGTGCGGTCCAGCACCGGCTCCGGCGGGATGATGGAGATGGTCGCCGGCGGCGGCGGCACCTCGCGGCACAGCAGGCGGTGCATGATGAACTTGCCCCGGCGGATGGGCGAGCTGGAGTCGAAGAGCGCGTAGGTGGCCAGCACGCTGGCGTGGGTGAGGATGCCCGCGCGCTCGGCCGGCAGCGGCAGCCGGCCCAGCGTGCCGTCCGGCATGGAGGGCTGGGTGCCGTAGAAGTACGCCATGCGCGCGTCGGCGTAGGTGTAGTCGGCGTTGAGCAGCTCGCGGACGGAGCCGTTGCGCTCCTTCAGGATGTGGTTGATGAAGGCCCGCGTCTCCGCCTGGCTGGAGACCTTGAAGGCCGCGCTGAAGACCGGGAACACCTGGTTGTTCTTGGTGAGGTTGGCCTGGCCGGTGATGCCAATCCACTCCTCGACGAAGCGGTACAGGTGCCGCTGCGCCGCGGGGGTGGCCAGCAGCCGGCGGGCGTGCTTCTCACGCTCGTCCGGAGAGTCGAGCTGGCCCGCCTCGGCCGCGGCCAGCAGCTCCGCGTCGGCGGGGCCGGCGGTGATGGCGAAGGCCAGCGCGGTGGCGACTTCATGCGGCGTCATCCGCACCACCTGATTGGCGCCGGCACCTTCCGCGCCCAGCTCGGTGCGGTACAGGAAGGACGCCGAGGAGAAGATGCCCTGGAGCACCATGCGGGCCCCGGTGCCCGGGTCCGTCCCCCTGCTCGATTCCTGCCACAGCACCAGGAGGTCGGCGACCTCGTCGTCGGTGACGGGCCGGCGGTAGGCGTGCGAGGCAATGCCGCGGATGAACTTCTCCGCGCACTCCAGATCCGGCACACCCGCCGCGCACGTCCAGTCCGCGCGCAGTTGGACCTTGCCGTACTCCGCGAGGTTGTTCGCGGCCACGTCAATCTGGTCCGCCAGCAACGACGTGACCTGCAGCCGGTCATGGGTGGAGAACCCGAGGATGGTGTCCTCCGGCGCGAAGGCGTACGTCATCACCAGCGGCACCGTCGTGGGGAAGATGGCGTTGACGCTGTTGTCGTACTCCGCACGCGTCATGCGCCGCACACGCGTCGCCGATGCCTCGTCGACTTCAGGAGGCGTCCCCCCTGGCGGGGTTTTGTCGGAAGAACACGACGCTGCTGACAGCAGCAAGGCCGCGGAAACAGAGAAACGGAAGAGTCGCATACGCAAGGCACCCTCGGACCAGCCACCCCCAGATTGGCCCCCTCTGAAGTGCTGGCTGGCAGACGATTCTAACCGCTTCACCAACACGGTCCGTCACGATTCGAGCGCGGCGCTTCAGTGCCCCTGTGCGTCCAGGCGAGCTGCGGGATTGCGCTGGAATTGGCTCCAAACGCCAGCGAATGCAAGGATTACAGAATAAACTGGCCGCACAATCGCCTACGTTGCCACTGTTTGCCTTCTGGGTAAGAGAGGACTCTGGGTGCGCGTTCACACCGCGTTGACATCAGCGCGCGCGGTGCTCCACGCCCTTCGGACCCGCCACCACCAGGTCCGTGGTGAGGTTCAGGAACAAGCCGTGGCCCACGATTCCCGCGCGCGCGCCCAGGCTCGCGGCCAGCGCCGCGGGCGCGTCGATGGGGCCGAAGGCGCAGTCGAGCACGAGGTTGCCCTGGTCCGTGAGGAAGGGCTCGCCGCCAGCGCCCTGCCGGACGGTGACGCGCGCGCCAAGCGATTCGAGGAACCGCGCCTGGGAGCGCCAACCGAAGGACATCACCTCCACCGGCACCGGCCAGTGCGTGCCCAGCACGGGGGAGAGCTTTCCCGCGTCCACCACAATGACGACGCGCCGGCTGGCTTGCGCGACGATCTTCTCGCGCAGCAGCGCGCCACCTCCGCCCTTGATGAGGGACAGGTCCGGCGCCACTTCGTCCGCGCCGTCGAGGGTGACGTCCAGCACGGGGTGCGCGTCCAGCGTCGACACGGGCACGCCCAACGAGCGAGCCAACGCCTCCGTGGCGCGCGAGGTGGGCACGCCCACGACGTCCAGCAACCGTCCCCGCGCGCGCAGCGCGGCCAGATGCTGGACGACGAAGGCCGCGGTGCTGCCCGTGCCCAGCCCCACCACCATGCCCGGCTGGATGAAGCCGTCCACCGCCCATTCGGCGGCCGCTTGTTTGTAGCGGGCCGTCGCCGCGCCGTCGCCCTGCTGGCTCATGGCGGAAGCGTAGCGCGGCTTCGCGCGGTGGCCGCTTGCCCCCGCGCGCGATGTCCCGTGCTGGACGGCGAACGGCTCAGAGGGCCTTGGAGTTCCATCGGGGCGCCCACGGCCCTGGCTCATCCGGCAACGCGGCGCCATCCAGGAAGCGGTACAGCACCGCGTCGTAGCCCCCCGCGCTGGGGAAGCTGGACGTCTGCCCCAAGGTGTAGCCCACCAGATAGATGGCGCCGTCCTCCGCGATGGCCACGCCCTGGCCACGGTCCGCCGACGTGGAGCCCACCTGCCGGAAATCCAGCCACGTGCCGTGGATGTCGTAGGCGGCCAGGAACATGTCGGTGCTCCCGAGCGACGGTTCGCCGCCCATGGCGCCGGAGGTGAATCCCGCCAGGTAGACACGGCCCTCCTTGCTCACCGCCACGGACTGCGCGTAGTCGGTGGTCGCCGTGCCAATCTGCCGCGTCCAATGCCAGTTGCCTTGGGTGTCGTACTTCACCAGCACGGCGTCATAGGAGCCCAGGCGGGTGCTCCCCTCCAGCGCGCCCGACGTGTAGCCCGACACATAGACGCCGCCGTCGTCCGCCACCGCGACGCCGGTGCCGAACTCGTCATGCGAGGAGCCGAGCTGGCGAACCCACTGCGGCTCGCCCAGGATGTTGTACTTCGTCAGGAACAGGTCCACCGTGTTGCCCGGGTTCGTCACGCCGTCGAGGCTGCCGTAGGTGTAGCCCGTGACGTAGATGTCCTCGTTGGGGCTCACGGCCACGCCCAGCGCCACGTCGCTGCGCGCGGAGCCGAACTGGCGCAGCCAGTAGGGATTGCCGCCCGTGTCGAACTTGGCCACCACCACGTCGTAGTTGCCTTGCGGCGCCGAGCCATCGAAGCGCCCCAGTGAGTAGCCACTGACGAAGACGACGTCATGCGACGCCAGCCGTGTGGCGGCGATGCCCGTGGCGTAGTCATCCGTGGCGGTGCCGAACTGCCGGACCCACTGGAAAGCCCCCTTCTCGTCGTACTTCGCCACGAACAAGTCCGTGCCGCCGGCGTTCTCGTAGAAGCTGAAGCTGCCCCACGTGTAGCCCGCGACGTAGACGTTGCCGGCTTCATCCGCGGACACCGCGAGCGCGCGGTCATTCGCGGACGTTCCCAGCTGCCGCGTCCACAGCAGCGCGCCCGAGGCGTCGTACTTCGAAACGTAGGCGTCCTGCCCCCCCGCCGAGGGCTCCGCGTCGAGCTGCCCGCTGGTGTAGCCCGCCGTATAGACGGCGTTGCCGGAGGTGGTGACGGCCTGTGCCAGCTCGTCCTGCGGGCCGCCGGACTGGTGCACCCAACTGGTGACCTGCTGCAACGGAGGCGCCTTTGCGATTGAGGCCCCGGGAAGACTCAGCAGCACCCATCCACCCAGGACTCCGCACGCGCTCCACCGCTGCCAACCACGAACCATGGGCGACTCCTCGGGATGAAAATCTCTGCCCGCACTCTACGCAGCCAGCAGGCGTTGAGAATCCCGAACGACGACGTCCCCGGTAGGGAAACATGTGACGCGGCGTGTTGGCACCGCGTCACTTGAGACTGCGCGTGAAACACAAACCCGGCTATTCCGGATTAGAGGTTCCAGGTCCCGCGAACTCCGAGCATGAGCAAGCCATAGGGGCCATCGCCCACCTGCTCCAGCGGCGTCTCCTGCGTGAGATTGATGGCGGGGATGTTCACCGTCGAGGTGCCGCTGCGCGTGGTGTAGCGAGCATACGTGCCCGTCAGGTACGGGCCGAACGACAGCGAATCCGACAGCCGCCACTTGCCGCCCAGGGTCAGGTTCACGAACTCAGGGCCGCGCGACTGGCTGTCAATCTCCACCGTTCCGGGCGCGGGCTGGGTGATGGGACCGGAGACCTTGTTGTTGAGCAGGACCATGCCCACGCCCAGCCCCACGAAGGGGTCGAACGAGGCGTCCGGCGCGAAGTGATACTGCACGTGGGGACCGAAGCGGATTTGCGACGTGGAGCAGTCGTAGCCTTCCGGGCACGTGTACGGGTTCGTCTTCGTCAGCACGTGCGAGTACTGGCCGAACGCGCCCACGTACCAGCGCGAGTTGACGCGGTAGCCCGCCTCCAACAGGAAGGCGATGCCCCCATTGGCCGCGTCGCTGAGCTTCAGGTCGCGGACCTGCCGGTCCAGCCCCGCCCCCTCCCGGTAGACGTAGCCAGCGCCCACCTGGAAGCCGACCCCCACGGTGAGCTCCAGGCCACTGCGCTCATCCCGCGCGGAGGACTCCAGCGCCTGCGCCTCCTCCTGCGCGCTCGCGCTCGTGGAGGCCAGCAGTGACACCACAGCCAGGGCCCTAGACAGCTTTCCCGTCATATTCCCCTCCGTCGAGGTGGGTGCTCTCGGAGCACCTCACTGTGAGGGACTGTAGGGCGGCTCTCACACCCGGCATAGGGCGCGCAGCGTCATGCGTCATGAAGCAGCCAGTCCAGCGCAGAGGACGCGGCACGAACACAGAGAACTGCCTGTATCTGTCTGAAGATTGCACAATGTCGGGCATGAACGTCACGTTGGAGCATGCCCGCGCCCTGGACGCCCTCGCCCGCCATGGCACCTTCACCGCCGCGGCGGAGGCCCTGCGAAAGGGACACACGGCGGTGATGTACGCGCTGCGCACGCTCGAGGCGCAGACGGAGCTGACGCTGCTCGACCGGCGCGGCTACCGCACCCGGCTGACGCCCGCCGGGGAACGGATTCTGGAGCACTGCCGCAAGCTGCTGGCCGCCGAGCGCGAGCTGGAGGCCGCGTGCGCGGAGATTCGCGCCGGCTGGGAGCCCGCGCTGCGCATCGTCTTCGACGGCATCTTCCCCGCCGAGCCCCTGCTGCGCGTGCTGAAGGAATTGCGCGCCGAGGGCGCCAGCACCCGCTTCCACGTCTCCGCGGAGTTCCTCTCCGGCGTGGAAGCGGCCTTCGTGCGCGAGGAGGCGAACCTGATGGTGACGCTGCTGCCGCCCACCGTGCCGGGCCTGCGCACGTACCGCCTGCCGGAGCTCAAGGCCATCCTGGTGGCCCACCGGGGCCATCCCCTGGCCCGGCGGCGGGGACCGCTGAAGGACGAGGACCTGGCCGAGCACCTGGTACTCACGGTGCGCGGCTCGGACCCGCGGCTCCAGCTCAGCACCGGCGAGCTGGAGGCACGCTCCACGGTGCATCTCAATGACTTCGCGGCGAAGAAGGCGGCCATCCTGGAGGGGCTGGGCTTCGGGTGGCTGCCCGAATACATGGCCACCCGCGAGCTGCGCCGGGGCGAGCTGAAGGCCCTGAAGCTGGCGGGTGACGCCACCCACGCGTTCCGCCCCCAACTCCACCACCACGCGGACATCCCCCTGGGACGGGCCGCCCGCCGAATCGTGCAAGCGCTCACGGAGGCGGAATCCTCCCCTTGAGTGCGCCTGGAATCAGCTCAGGGTGCGCGTGCTAGCTTCGCGCGCATCATGAAAGGCAGTGACCTCCGAGAAGGCGTCGTTCGCGTGTTGAGCCGGGATCGGCAGCGCGTCCTCGGGACAGGGTTCCTCGTCACCGAGCGCCTGGTGGTGACGTGCTGGCACGTGCTCGACACGCTCAGCGACACCGAGCGTGACGCCATCTGCCTGGAGGTCCTGCAGAGCCACGAGAAGGCCACGGCGCGGCTGCGGCTCGATGCATCGAGCCCCACGGAGGTGGCGGACCTCGCGGTGCTGACGCTGACGCGCCCGCTCCGAGGGCCGTTCACGCCGCTGCCCCTGGGCAGTGTGGAGCGGAGCGCGGACCACCGCTTCGCCACGTTCGGATTTCCACGGGGCTTCGATGACACGGGCACGTGGGCCCGCGGCACCATCGGCTATGCGACGGGGGACGGCGACTTTCGCAAGCTGCTGCTGCACGGCTCGGACATCCGGGAGGGCTTCAGCGGCGCGCCCCTCTTCGATGAGCAGACGCGGCGCGTGGTGGGTGTGGTGCGCTTCAAGGCCGTGGCCTCGGAGGCGCGGGAGGCGTACGCGACGCCCACGGAGCAACTGCTCGCGCGCTGTCCGGAGCTGAGTGCTTCGGAGGACTGCCCCTACCGGGACCTGGCGTCATTCCGTGAATCGGACGCGCGGTTCTGGAAGGGACGCGGGCGGGTGCTGGACGAACAGCTGCTGCCGCTGCTCGCGAGGCTGCCCCGATTCGTGGAGGTCTCCGGACCTTCGGGCAGTGGCAAGTCGTCGTTGCTCCACGCGGGGCTGATTCCCGCGCTGCGGGACGGAACGTTCATTCCGGGCAGCCAGCACTGGGACGTCCGGGCCCTGCGCCCGGGGTTGGACCCGTTCGCCGCGCTGGATGGCGCGGGACTGCCCGCTGGAGAGGGGTTGGTCGCGCGCGTCCAGGCGTGGCGGGCCGCGAATCCGGAGCCAGGGAAGCGGCTGGTGCTGGTCATCGACTCGTTGGAGGACGTGCTCCTTCGTGGAAGCAGCGCGGAGCTAGCGCAACATCAACGATTCCTCCAGCAGCTCTCCGCGCTCGCGGATGAGTCGTTGCCCGTGACGTGCGTGGTGGCGCTGCGCGAGGGCTTCGACGCGGTGCTGTCCGAGCGCGCGCCGAGGCTGCGCACCTTGCTCGGTGAGCACCGGGTGCAGGTGCCATCGGTGCTGACGCCCTCGGAGCTGCGGGACATCATCGCCGGCCCGGCCCGGGAGGTGGGCCTGCGCTTCGACCCACCCGAGGTGGTGGACTCCATCGCCCTGGCCGCGCAGGAGGAGTTCCGCGTGGAGTCCGGCGCGGGCGCTCGCGTCACCGTGCTTCCGTTGCTGGAGGTCGCGCTGACGCAGCTATGGCAGGCGTCGCGGGATGGCGCGATGACCCTGGAGGCCTTCAACGCCAGCGCGGGGCTGCTCGGTTCGCTGGCGCGCTGGGCGGACAGCGTCTACGAACCGCTGAAGCCCTCGGAACGCCTGTTGGCGGACCGGCTGTTGCTGGAGCTGGTGCAGTTGGGTGAGGCGGACAGCGGCCTGGAGGACAAGGGCCGCCGAGTGCCGCTGGAGGTGCTGCGCGGGCGCCTGGGTGAGCAGGCCGAGGTGGACGCGGTGCTCCAGGTGCTCGTCAACGGACGGCTCCTGGTGACGGCCCAGGACGGGCACCGGCAGCGGGAGACGGTGGAGCTGATTCACGACGCGCTCCTCACGCACTGGCAGCGCTTCGTGAAGCTGCGCACCGAGGACCGGGCCTTCCGCCGCTGGCACGAAGCCGTGCAGGCCGACGCGGAGCGCTGGTGGGAAGCGGAGCGCGCTCAGCAGCGCCAGGAGGCCGAGCACCGGCTGCTGCGAGGCGAGGCGCTCACCCACGCGCAGGCGATGGTCACGCGCCATCCGCACCCAACGAGCGCGCGGGTCCAACGGTACGTCCTGCGCGGCCAGGAAGCGGAGCGGAGCCGGTACGGGCGGACACGGCGAAACCTGTGGCTCGCCCTGGGTGCCTCCATCAGCGCGCTGCTGGGCGTGAGCGGGTTCTACCTCCGGGCGGTGGATTCCGAGCAGCAGGCCGTGGCCGCGAAGGATGCGGCTGAGATTGCCGTGGCCGCCGAGGCCGCGACCTCGAAACAGCTCTCCTTGCAGTTGCGCATCTCCCAAGCCGATTCCGTGGTGAGCCTGTCGCGCAGCCCTGGCCGCGAGGTGGAGGCACTCACGCAGGCCATCCAACTCGCGGGAAGCCCGCCGGCAGGCGCGGACGCAGCCCAGGACGAAGTGACCGAAGCGCTGACCGAGGCCATCGCCGCCTTCCTCTACTCGGCCCCCTTGTCCACGGAGCTCGAGGCGCGCACCGTCGGCGCGTTCTCTCCAGACTCACGTCATCTCCTCACACGAGGCGTCGTGCTGACTCCGTCCATGCGGTTCGTCAGCCGGCTCTGGGACGTCCGCACCGCCAGCCTGCTGCGCGAGTTCGAGTCCGTCGACCTGTGCCCGAAGGGCGCGCTCGTGGAATGCACGGACGCGCTGTACGCCGACATTTCAGGGGAGGACACCCACGCCTTTGGCTTCTCTCCCGGGGATGGAACGCTTTGGCTGGGAGGGCGCCGAGGCACCCTGTTCAGGTGGAGCCACCAGGGCGCTGTGCCCTCCATTCCGGATGCCCACCAGGACAGGATTACAGCCATTTCGTTCTCGGACAGCGGCGACCGCGTGCTGTCCGCCAGTCGCGACCGAAGGGTGAAGCTCTGGGATGCGAACACCGGACGGACATTGCGCGAGCTGACCTTCCAGGAGCCCTGCACCCAGGCCGTGCTGTCGGGCGACTCACGTTACGCATGGGTGGGCGGTGAAGAACTGACGTGCCTCTACGACCTGACCTCCGATGCGCGCCTCATCCGGTGCATCACGACGCATGACCCGGGCCCCTCGGTCGCCTTCTCCCCTTCGAGCAGGCTTGCCGTGCTCGGAGACCGGCGCGGCGAAGTCAGCCTCCGTCTGCTGGAGCTGCCCTCTGGCCGGGACCTTCATCGCCCGCTCACGAAACTCGAAGGGCACGCGCTCATGCCGTCCTTCGAAGACGAATGCAGCCTCTCGGCCTTCGACGACATCTTCTCCTCGGCGCTCACCGTGCGCTTCTGTGACAGAGGGCCTGGCAACGCCACCGGAAGCGCGGCATCCCCGCGGATGCGAACACGCTGGACGCCCATTCCCCTCCATGGGCGCCTCTTCGAGAACGGGCGGCGCGCCGTCGAGTTCGCCGAAAATCCCGTGGGCGCCCATCCCTTCATCCGGGTTCCGCAGGCAACCCTGCGCTGGATGTTTCGCCAGGGGCCTTTGGAATCCCGGGCGGAGCGGGCCCTGAGCGCGCCGGATGGACGCACGCTCCTCGTCCAGGCCGAACCCGGCCTCACGCGGAAGAACATCGATATCTCCACCTGGAGCGAGTACGTGCCGGGCGGCTTCGCCGTGTCCAGGGACCTGCGTTGGATGGCGGTGAGGGAGCCGCAAAGCGGCCAGCTCTCGCTCGTCGACAGGGAGACCTCGAGCCAGACAGCACTGGGCGCGTGTGACGTCGAAGGCGTGTATCCGCCCCTGGAGGGCGCCTTCTCTCACGACGGCCAGTTCCTCGCCGTCCGCTGCGGCGTGAAGGTCTGGTTCTGGGACGTGGCGCAGGCGAACCTTGGACCGCGCACACAGCCGCCGCCCATCGAAGCAGGAATCAACCTGACCTCGCTCCCCGCGCACTGGCGATGGCGGCACGTCACCCCCACGGAGGACCCCGCCATCGAGAGCTTCCTGGCGTCGCCTCGCACCCGTGCGCACCTCCAACGGACCGAGGTGCCTGGCGAGGGCGCGTGTCAGACGCAGAGGACGTTCTCCCAGAGCGCCCTCGTCGAGTTCGCCCCCAGCGGCAGGTACTTCGCGATTGAGGACGAACGCTCCGTCTACCTGGGCTCCGCCCGAGACTGCCGACTGACGCGGGAGGCGCCTCTGGCCACCGCTGCGATGACATCCCAGGGCGCCTCGTTTTCACCGGACGGCGAGCGTTTCGTCACCCTCTCCAACGTGCCCGAGTCCTCCGCGCTCTGGGAAAGCGCCACGGGGACGAGGCTGGCGCCACTGCCCACGAGCCTGGGAGCCGCCGTCATGGCGTTCTCACCGGACTCCAAGTACTTCGCGGTCGCCAACCATCCCGACGTCTATTGGATGGGACAGGCCTACCTCTTCGACGCCACCAACGGCGAGAAGAAGCCCCTGGCGGCCATCGACGGGAAGGTCAAGGCGCTCTCCTTCTCTCCTGATACGTCCCGGCTCGTCGCGGTGACAGACGATGCCATCCACCTCTTCGACCCGAACTCAGGCGCGCTCGTGCGCAGAATCGACGTGAGCACGGATAGCCACGTGAAGGTCCGCCATGCACAAGCGCGCTTCGGTGTCTCGGACACGGCGGGCAAGGTCCACTTCTGGCGAACCTCCGATGGCCGGCACGTGGCCGAGTTGCACCAGGGCTACCGCTCCGGCCTGGAGATGGTGCCCGATGAGATGGGCACGCGCATCGCCACCCTCGACTCGGACGGAGCCTATGTCTTCTCGCTCCGGCCGGACGACCTGCTGCGACAGGCCTGCACGCTCATGCGCGGACGGCGAGAGTACGCACCGGTCCAGTCCATTTGCGACACCTTCCTTGTCCCAGCGGCCCCCCTGGCGGGCCTGCCGACGCCGTGAGGCACGACGTCTCCATGAGCGCCACCCAGCAAGGCCGTGAGCCGTTGCACCGAGCACGCCGCACCCTCCGCGACCTGTCGAAGGTCCGCGAGGCACTGCACCCTGAGGGCGTGGAGGCGCTCGTCGCCACACACTTTCCCCCTTCCTGGCGCGTGCCCACCTCCGTCGTCGGCAAGGTGACTGCCGACGCTCTGCGCGACGAACTCCGTGACTTGCTGACGACGGGCGCGCAGGTCCTCGCACGGCTGGAGCATTCAGGGGAGGACACGCCCCTCTCCGAAACCGAGCGGACGGCGCTGGAAACGGTCGTCGCCTTCTTCGGGCGCCCTGCCCTCGCCATCCGGAACGGCAGCTTCGGTGCGCCGCCCGTGGGGTGGGAGATGTTGGAGCAACACCGCGAGCACATCGAGCGGACCATCGACGCCACCGGGCGCATCGAACTGGCCGGAAGCGGCATGCTCGGCACGGGCTTCCTGGTGACCGATGAGCTGGTGATGACCAACCGTCACGTCGCGCAGCACTTCTGCCGACAGGCGACGGACAAGTGGGTGCTGCGGCTCGGCGTGGTGCCTCGGGTGGATTGGCTGGGGGAGCACCTGCGCGATGCCCAGGCCACCTTCCCCATCCAAGGCGTCGCGGCGGTTCACACCGTGCATGACCTGGCGCTGCTGCGACTGGGCGCTCCCAAGGGGGCGGTGCTGCGTCCCGCCCCGCTGCGGCTCGCCAACCAAGCACCGGACGCGACGGACTCCCGCGCCTTGTACTGCGTGGGCTACCCGATGAAGGACCACAGTCGGACGCCGCCCGAGGTGCTGCTGCGCATCTTCGCGGATGCCTTCGGCGTGAAGCGACTCCAGCCAGGAGAGCTGCTCTCGCTCGACCCGGCCCGGCAGCAGCTCTCCCATGACTGCTCCACGTTGGGAGGCAGCTCCGGCTCGCCCATCGTCGATTTGGAGACGCACGCGGTGCTCGGCCTGCACTTCGGTGGCACCCGGCAGGAGAACCACGCCGTCGCGCTGTGGCAACTGGCGGACGACCCGCTGCTGAGCCGCGCTGGCGTCCGCTTCGCCACGCCGTGAGGGCCGTTACTGCGTCACCACGCCGCAGTCGCCCGTCATGTTCGTGGCCGGCTGTCCATTCACCGTGTTGCCAGTGAAGACGTTGTCGCGGGTGATGACCAGCTCCCCCGTATTCGACCCGCGGTTGCAGGTGATGACACCTCCGGCCCCGCCCCGGTTGTTCACGAAGCGGTTGCCTCGCATGACGACGGTCCGCGACCCGCCGATGTCCTCCAACTGGACGGCCGCGCCGGGGCCCAGCGGGATGAAGTTGCCGTCGAACACGTTGCCCTCCAGCAGGTCATTGTCCGGCTGGAAGTAGTGGATGGCGGCACCACCGCCCAGGTCAAAGATGCCCTGGGGGTTGGGCCACGTGAGGATGGGCCGGTCCCAGAGGTCGCTCGTCAGCGAGCCGCCGAAGGCCTGCACGAAGTTGCCCCGGAACGTGTTGCCGCGCAGCACCGTGTTGCGACCATGGGTGATGCACACCGCTCCACCGCCGGCCATCGAAGAGGTGCCCGGCTGTGCGAAGCGGTCGATTTCACGGATGCGGTTGTTCTCGAAGACGGTGTTCTCCACCCGCGAGCCGTCGGTGAACATCAGGTCCAACGCGCCGCAGTTGGCGGAAGACTCGTTGTCACGGAACACCGAGTCCGTAATCGTCACCGCCCCCGGGTAGTAGACCCACAGCGCGCCACGGGTCCAATCGCGGTCGCTGTTGTATTGGTTCTTGCGCACCTTCTCGAAAATCATGTGCTCGAACACCGGGTCGCCCGAGCCCACGGAGTTGGCGCCGTAGAAGTTCATCCCCCACCAGCCATGGGGGTTGGTGGACGTCAGCAGCACGGGCGCATCCGCTGTTCCCCGGACCTGGATGGCGCCGTACACGCGGACCTCCACGCGGCCCGCCTGGTGGTTCATCACATTGTCGGGGGCGTCCGAATCCACGTCCCGCTCCGTCACCTCCGGCCGGCCACGGAAGTCCAGGATGACGCCCGGCCCCACCGTCAGCACCTGCCCGTGGGGAATGGTGACGACCCCGTTTGAATCCCCCTCCACCCGGTACGGCGAGCCCTCCACCGTGAGCCGTCCCGTCAACGTCCCCCTGACAATCGTGCCGCCATCCTCGGGGACCTCGATGTCCGGACCCGCGTCCGGCGTGCCCGCATCGGTGCCACTGTCCGGCGTGCCCGCGTCACCGTCATTGCCCGCATCCGTGCCGCTGTCCGGCGTGCCTGAGTCCGCGCCGCCGTCCGGCACGCCCGCGTCGTCTCCGGGAACGGGCCTGTCATCCGGCCCCGACGAACAGGCAACGAGCACCAGGACCACGGGTAGCGCGAACAGCGAGCGCGGGAAGCGGGAGGCTCTCATGCCCCGTCGCGCTAACACGCGCTGCTGGCGGCTCGCAAACCAGGGCCGGACGCCCCGGGGACTCATCGCTGGGAGGGACGCGGGTGCCCTGTTACAAGCGCGGGCATGGCGAAAGACGTCCTCGTTCTCTCATACTCGGGCTGTGGCACCTGCAAGAAGGCGCTGAAGTGGTTGCAGGAGCAAGGTATTGCCCACCAGGTGCGCCCCATCGTCGAGATGCCGCCGACCGTGGCGGAGCTGAAGCAATGGATTGCTCGCAGCGGTGTCTCCGTCCGCAAATGGCTCAACACCAGCGGCCAGAGCTACCGCGCGCTCGGCAAGGCGAAGGTGGATGCCGCCAGCGACGCGGAGCTGGTCGAGTGGCTGGCCGCGGATGGGAAGCTGGTGAAGCGCCCCGTGCTCGTCACCGGTGACACCGTCCTCGTCGGCTTCAAGCCCGAGGCCTACGAGCAGCACTTCGCCTCGCGCGGCTGAGCCCCGCCAGCAAGGCAGGCGACCTGGCGAGCCCACGGCGGGCCGCCTCTCGCCGACCGGGGCGTCGAGTGAAGACTTCATGTCTTCTCATGGAGACCGGCTCACGACGTCCGCTCGGCGAGATTCTCCTGGAACAGGGAGTGCTCAACCGCGCTCAGCTCCGGGTGGGATTGGTGCATCACCATGAGGTGCATGTCCCGCTCGGGCGGGCGCTGGTGCGAGAGGGACTCTGCTCCGAAGCCGACGTGCTCCGCGGACTCGCCGAGCAGTTCGGCGTGGACGCGGTGGACCTGGAACGGACCCCGCCAGACGCCAGGCTGCTGAACCACATCCCCGCTCGCGTGGCGCGCCAGTATCGGGTCGTCCCGCTGCGCGTCGAAAAGGTGCTGCTGGACCAGGGTGAGCGGGAAGTGCTCCACATCGCGCTGCCCGCCCCCGTGTCGCTGGATGCGGTGGACGCCGTCCGCGCTGTGTCCGGAATGCCACGTGTCGAAGCGCACATCGCCTCGGATGCGGCGCTGGCCCGCGCGCTGTCCGACCTCTATGGCATCGAGACGCCCGCCGAGCCGCCCCCTC